>NZ_JAMQWD010000047.1:0-249015 GCF_024744415.1 Vibrio sp. RM-41-2B
TCTGGCTCATCGCCATTATCAACATCAGAAATAGTAATGGTACCTGTTGCGGTCGCGACATCACCGAGATTGCCTTCGCTCACCTTGCCGGTGAACGTACCCGTCACGACTGGCGTGTCTTCGGTGCCCGTAATATCAATCACGATGTTCTGTTGGGTGCCATCGGTTGCCGTGAGAGTGATGGTGTCTTGCACCTGGTCACCCTCGTCCAGCTGTTGAACCTGGCTTTGGTCCAGCGTATACGTCCACTGCCCGTCCACCAATGCTAGCTCACCATAGGTGCCCGTAACGGTGGTGTTTGCAAAAATCGGATCGTCGCCATTATCAACATCAGTAATAGCAATGGTGCCTGTTGCGGTCGCAACATCACCGAGATTGCCTTCGGTCACCTTGCCGGTGAACGTACCCGTCACGACTGGCGTGTCTTCGGTGCCCGTAATATCAATGACGATGTTTTGTTGTGTGCCATCGGTCGCCGTGAGGGTGATGGTGTCTTGTACCTGATCACCCTCGTCTAGCTGTTGAACCTGGCTTTGGTCCAGCGTATACGTCCACTGCCCGTCCACCAATGCTAGCTCACCATAGGTGCCCGTAACGGTAGTGTTGCTAAACACTGGCTCATCGCCATTATCGACATCAGTAATAGCAATGGTGCCTGTTGCGGTCGCAACATCACCGAGATTACCTTCAGTCACCTTGCCGGTGAACGTACCGTCAACAATAGGCGCGTCTTCGGTGCCCGTAATATCAATCACGATGTTTTGTTGGGTGCCATCGGTTGCCGTGAGAGTGATGGTGTCTTTTACCTGATCACCCTCGTCCAGCTGTTGAACCTGGCTTTGGTCCAGCGTATACGTCCACTGACCATCCACCAATACCAACTCACCGTAGGTGCCCGTAACGTTGGTGTTTGCAAAAATCGGATCGTCACCATTATCGACATCAGTAATAGCAATGGTGCCTGTTGCGGTCGCAACATCACCGAGATTGCCTTCAGTCACCTTGCCCGTGAACGTGCCCGTCACGACTGGCGCATCTTCAGTGCCCGTAATAGAGATCACAACTTCATGCTCAGTGCCATCTACAGATAAAACGGTAATACTTCTGATGACTGGGTCACTGTCATGATCCAAAGCCTGCACTTCTTCGTGCTCATTATTCAGCTGATAATTCCAGTTACCGAAAGCATCAATTGAGAAGACGCCCCAATAACTATCTTGAACCTCACTCTGTGATTGGAATAACGCTTCACCTGTATTTGGATCAGTAACACTGAGGTTGCCAGAAGTTCCAAGCGTCACGTCTTCTTGAACGGCACCTCTATCTTCACCATCAATCACCGCTTCAGTTTCACCAAGCTCTGAGGTTGTGAATCGAGAAATATTGAATAGCGTTGTACTTTGCTCTGTCGTCACGCCGGCGGTTTCAAAAAAAGTACTTGCTAGTACTTCTGCCCCCGTTCGTTCAACAGTACCAGAGGCTGTCAAACTTGAACCCGTAACTTCACCAGCTTCAGTAGCATATTCATCACCTAGTTCACTCGGGTCTTGTCCTTTTTCGATGGCCTCTAATATTTTCGCTAACTTGTCGGTAGAATCAGTTTGAGCTTCACCTCCTGTGTCAGCAATATATACATGCTGAGGTTGGATCTTCCCCTCTACCAATTCAACGACCACTTCTCCCGGTAACAAGTTTTCTTTAGACGCAAAAGCTTTAATTTGACCATCTAGGCCGATTACAACATAGGTTTGTGCGGTTAATTTTGATGGTCCAACCAAGAGCTTATACCTCATTTAGTAAATACAAAAATCTCAAAGTCCATAAAACTAAGAAAGTAATAAGACTTATTTTCAAGAAGCGATATACACAATTGAGCGTAAGCTAGCATCAATTAACCCATCTAAAACACGCAATTATCCTATCAATAATTTTCATGTTTTAAATTTGTTTTATTTTGCACCGTAAAAACATATGTTATGCGACCTATTTTTAATATTCTTTAAACTTGCCATTAAATTTTCATTGAAATAGCAGCTTACATTCCAAAAAAGCAAGCAAAAGAAAACGTTTGCCTTGGGTAATATTAGTAATCTTTAATATTTATTTTTGAAAAATAACTGGCGTTAAATTATTTGGGGAGATTTTAGTGAAGCTAAGTAATATTAGTATCGCGTGTTTTGGTTTGCTAATACCACTGGTTTCTAGCGCACAAACTTTAGAACAAGCAATAGCGACAACATTTGCAACGAACCCTGATATCAAAAGTGCGTTTAACGAGTATATGAGTAGTCGTTATATTATCGATAAATCACGTGGCGCATATAAACCTAGTCTCGATATTGACGCGGGTATCGGTTACGAGAGCATTCACCCTTCCGACTCTACTGGTAAGAGTGATACCGAGATGACCCGCAAAGATATGGCAATTACTCTTACCCAGTTGATCTGGGATGGTTCAAAAACCCTATATGACATTGATCGTACCTCTGCAGATGCAGAGTCTGTGCGTTATCAGTTGCTTGCAGATGCCCAAAATGTTGCGTTAGAAGTCATCAAAGCTTATTTGGATGTAGTAAAAACACAAAAGCTGACTGCGCTTTCCACTAGCAACCTAAACACACATAAGCGAATTTATACTGATATTAAAAAGCGTACAGAGTCAGGAATTGGCTCAGTTGCCGACCTTAACCAGGTTAAAGCTCGTTTAGCAAAAGCTCAAAGTAATGTTTTAGCTGCACAAAATAACCATAAAGACGCTCAAACAGCATTCTTTCGCTTAGTTGGTGAGGCACCAACTAACCTTATTTTTCCGCACGCAGACCAGAACTTTATCCCCAATTCTCTAGGCGAGGCCCAATCGCAGGCTTTTGACAATCATCCTGTCATAAAAATAGCACTCGCAGATGTCGATTCTGCAAGGTTCCAATATAAACAAGCGGATGCAAACTATTTCCCAGTCATCTCATTTGAAGCGAAACAAAGCTGGAACGATGATGTAGGAGGAGTAAATGGTCTCAACTCTGAAACACAAGCAATGCTTCGTGTCCGATACAACCTTTACAACGGTGGCCGAGACTCTGCAAACAGTGACAGTATGGCCTATCAACTCAATAAAGCGAAAGACCTCAGAGAACGAGCATACCGAAGTGTGGAGCAAGAGCTCCGCCTTTCGTGGAGCGCTCTTGAACTGACTAAACAACAAAAGTCTTTTTTAATACAACACGTTGATTCCATGTCAAACACCGTTATTGCATACCAAAAACAATATCGTATTGGAAAGCGCACCTTACTTGATCTGCTGAACACTGAAAACGAGTTGTTTGAATCACGCAAAAACTACTTAGAAACACAATTTGCACAGCAATACGCACAATATCGGACCCTGACTTCAACCGGGCAGCTTTTAGACGCATTGCGCGTCGACATACCGGAAGCGTGGACTCAATCGGTGGAGTACTAAATACAATGAAAAAGAACCTTCTAATCACTCTGGCTTTAATCATAATGAGTCATCATAGTGCATACGCACAAGATGAGCTGACGTACATTCCTATACCAAAGGCGAATCAGATTGCTGACCTAAACGACTTGGACAAAGATGGTGTGATAAACGCTCGTGATCTTTGCGCAGGCACTCCAATAGGGGCAGAAGTGGACAATGATGGTTGTGAAACCTATTTGCATAAAGAAGAGCAATACCAACTTAAGATTTTGTTTGATAATGACTCTGCTCTTATTAACCAAATTTTTAAAAACAAGATAGATGAGTTGGCTGCATTTCTTAAAAAGTATCCAACCACTTCTATAGAGATACAAGGATACGCAAGTAAGGTAGGACGCGCAGACTATAATTTAAACCTATCTCGCCATCGTGCAGAGAATGTACGCAATCTATTGATAGAAAAGGGAATCCCGGGTGACCGCCTCGCCATTATTGCTTTTGGCGACACACAGTTAGCAGAGCCGGGTATGGATCGTGTCAGCCACGCATTAAACCGCCGCGTTACTGCCACTGTTGTCGGCCAGCAAGGAATGGTTAAAGATGAGTGGACGATATTCACTACCTTCCCAGAAGTAAAATAAACTTATACCCCTGCTTATTTGCATAGATGAGTGGGGGTATTTTCATGTCATTACGCCTAACTAATTAGACACAACTAATAAAACAAACACTAACATTAATCATAACTCACTAATATTATGGCAAAAATTAAAAAGTGAGCCTTTACTCTATATTAGTAGTAATATATTAGAGTCAAAATGAAAACCACCAATACTTTTAAATGGGAAGAAGATAAGCCAATCAATAACACTGAGGGGTTTAAGCAATCACCTTTCTTCACCACAATATGAAATCAATTTATTATATAGCTTTAATAAATCAATCATCTATTGAGGAAACATAATAAAACATGACAGAAACATGTCTTCGTAGATTGAGCCAGTTATTAAAACATTACAAACACTCTCAAACGTATCAGGTAAACCTCGACGATTTAGAACTGGTTTTTTCAACTTCTAGACGCAACATATCTAATATACTGAGAATACTTGACAGCTACAATTGGATCCATTGGGAGCCAGGTCGTGGCCGTGGGAAAGCCAGCACACTAAAAGTGACGGTAACAATACATCAAGCCCTCTACTTTACGATTCGTAATGAAATCAACAATGGTAGCTTTGACGTCATCTCGAGGTTACTTGAGCATTACCGTAGCACTGCTGTAAGCGCACTTAGCCAAGCACTCGCAGAAGTTTCAGAAGAAAACAAAGATTCAAATACACTCATCGTCAGCCAGTATCCTTGGGTAGATGAGCTAACCCCTTCACTGACTTATCGCTTTTCAGAACTGCAGGTAATACGCAGCTTGTATGACACCCTATTTACCGTTGATCACTACGGTCAATTAAAAAATCACCTCGCTTGTGAGTACAAAAATGAAGGCAGTTGTATATATATTTGGCTCCGCCCTGATATCTACTGTCACGATGGGCTAACATTACAAGCAGAAGATGTCGTACACTCTTTAAATAAGCTCGTTACAACAGATGGCCCCGTCCAAAAATTACTTCAGCAAGTCACTCGTATCAGCTTCGATAATGCCAAACAAGCTATACGTATTGACTTAAAGCAGCCTAATAACTTATTCATTTACTGCTTAGCAACCGCAAATGCGTCTATCACTACTCGACGTCAGAAGAGCTTTAAAGGTCGCAGTATCACAATAGGTACTGGCCCATTTGTACTTAGGCATTGGGATACCGACAAAATAGTACTGAAGAAACATCATAACTATTTCGCAAAAAAGGCATTATTGGAGCAAATCACGCTCTCTCATCAAGGGACTGAGCTGGCTCAATACATCAGTTATAATCAGGAAACTGACGATACCGAATGTTATATGATTCAGGCATTTTCTTTTCTAGCACGTAATCGTCGCGCCGAGTGCTCACTAAGCGAGCAAACTTGGCAGCGCCTATTTTCTTTTATCGAGAGTCGTAGATTTGAATTTGCCAAAGCGAATAGCTTGGAAACGATGCAAATTCTCGATGACAGCTCTCACAATGAGAATATTCCTCAGCTTGAGGGAACGTTGGTCATAACCCATCCAAAGTGGACGATTGATTATTTAAGTAAAGCGAACCAATGGATCGTAGATTTAATCCGTCAAACTGGGTTGCATGTAGAATTTGTGGAGCTAACTGACGCTAGTAATCCTCAACTTGTAAAAGAACAAGCCGACTTGCTCTTTGTCGAAGATGTCATTGAGCCACCTTTAACCTATGGAATTTATGAGTGGCTATTAACAGGTACAGGTATTCGATTTGCTCTTCACTCTGATGAATTTGAACAGCATGTTAATCACGTACACGATGCAGTCTCAGATCCCACGCCTGAAAAACGTTTGGAGGGAATACTCTCGGAGCTCAGAGCTGATACAACAATCTTACCATTGTTCTGGGGGCAAGAAAAAATCACCAGAGCGAAAGGTGTAAGCGGTGTTCAACTCCGTAAATCTGGGTACAGTGATTTCTACAAACTAAGAGTCAGAGCCGGACAAGACTAATCTATTAGAAGCTTCTGTTTGCTAATTACTTTGGTAATCTACGATGTGAGTTTTCAAAATAATGCTTAATCACACTAAGCGAGCACAAAATTGAACTCACCGACGACTCGACCATCAATGTTGACAGGCTCAAACTGCAAATAATTACGGGCTTTTCCGCCCCACCACTCGTTACCAGTTCGCCCTTTCAAATAAAGCTGAGTCGTTAACAGCTCTTTCTCTCCACGCCATAGTTTGACGTGGATGTGGGGAGGTCGAGAGCTATATGGAACCGGAAATAACGTTTGAAAAAGGTAATTCCCATCTTCGTCAGTTAAAACTGCACCAAAGCCTGCAAAGTGAGGATCAAACTTATTATTGTTAGGTTGATTCGGGTGTTCATAGATGCCTTGTCCATCACATTGCCATATTTCTATTTTCATTCCAGACAATGGGTTTCCTGCTGTATCCATTACCTTACCCTGAAGAAAAATGGGCTCACCAATAAGACCTTTCGACTGCAAAATCAAATTTTGACGAAGTGGCACTGGAACCACGGGATAAAATGGCCCTTCCGTTTGAGGCGGTGTCGGCTTCATTGGGCTAGCGGATTTTAGCGAAGGCACAAATATTAGCGACCATAAAGCTAAGAAGTGTCGACGTTCCATATCATCACCAGTGATTGTTTACCTTACTTAAGTTTGGTGATTCTTGATGATTTTTCCAGCATAGCAGCACACTAAAACAAATATGCCTCTGTTCAGGGCAACGCTTGAACAGAGGCATTTACAAATTAGCTACTAATAATTAAACGGCTTCAAAGGCTAGTGCTTTCTTCTCTACCTGACGAAAAATAAGAGTGAGCACACCATTTACCGTTAAATAAAATGCGCCCGCAATACCAAATACCGTCAACGTATCGTAAGTTTGTGCGTTAATGCGCTGCGCGTAACCCATCAGATCCATGATCGTAATCGTGCTTGCTAGTGACGTCCCTTTGAAGACCAAAATCACTTCGTTTGAGTAAGCAGGAACGGCACGACGAATGGCGTATGGCAGCAGCACTTTTAGCGTTGCGGTTTTGTTCATCCCCAGAGTACGACACGCTTGCCATTGACCAGAAGGAATCGCGTTAAACGCCCCTTTAAACAGCTGAGTGCTGTACGCCGCGGTATTAAGCGCTAACGCTAACATCGCACAGAACCAAGGTTGGCTGAACCATGTCCAAAAAACACTTTCTCTAACTGCATCAAACTGACCCGGACCGTAGTAAACCAAGAAGATCTGTACCAACAAAGGCGTACCAGTAAACAAGGTGATGATGCCACGGCTTACCCAATGCAAACCCGGAGTACGTAGGATCAGAGTCAGCGTCATCATCAAAGCTAAGAGGCAGCCGACAACCAAGGAAGCGGCGGTTAATTGAAGGCTAGTGCCCAAGCCATTCAGCATTTGCCAAACGTGTTGTTCGTTCATGCGGTTGCCTCCTGTCCCATGCTCATGCCTTGAATTGAGAACTTCTTATCAATCAGTTTGACGGCACGTTGCGTAATCAAAGTAATGCCTAAATAAATCGCCGCAGCGGTTGCGTACCATGTAAAGGCTTCATGAGTTGCTGCCGACGTTAGCTGCGCTTGCTTCAACAAATCCGTTACGCCAATCAGTGATACAAGCGCGGTATCTTTCAACAGAACCAACCATTGGTTAGTTAAACCTGGTAGCGCGTGTCTTACTGCTTGTGGCAAAACAATGCGAACAAAAGCATGTGCCTGACTGATGCCGAGTGCACTTGCTGCTTCTCTCTGCCCTCTTCCAACGGCTTTTAACGCGCCACGTAGAGTTTGAGAAGCATAAGAAGCGAAGATCAATGACAACGCCACCACCCCAGACAAGAACGGGCTAACTTCAATAAAGTTGCCGGTGATTAAAAACAGAACCTGCGTCGAACCAAAATAGATGAACAACACGACAAGGATTTCTGGCAAGCCACGCACAATCGTCACAAATGCCGTCATTGGCCATTTAACGAAAACGCGGCGAGACATTTCACCACTGGCGAATACCACTGCCAGAATCAAACCGACTAAAAGGCTTGTGAAGGCAAGCTGGACAGTCATCCAACTAGCTTGAACAAGCGATAAAGAGTAACCCGTTAGTGCCATATTACTTACCGAAGTACTTGTTGTAGATTACGTCGTATTCGCCGTTCGCTTTCACTGTTTTCAGTGCCGTGTTCAGCTTGTTCACTAGCTCATCGTTACCTTTGTTTACTGCGATACCGAAACCGTTACCGAAATATTTAGGGTTGGTTACGTGCTCGCCCACGTATGCTAGATTGTCTTCTTTCTTGAACCATTCAGCTACGACAGCTGTATCGCCGAATACAGAATCAATACGACCGTTCTTCATATCGATGAATGCGTCTTGGTAGCTAGAGTAAGGAACCGCTGTTACGCCCGGCATTTGCTCAATCAGGTAACTTTGGTGTGTTGAACCGTTTTGAACACCAACGCGCTTACCTTCTAGTGCTTTTTGATCAGCAACTTTTTCTTTGATAGAAACAAACGCTGCTGAGTTTTCATAGTATGCATTCGTGAAATTCACTTGCTCCAAACGCGCCTCAGTAATATCCATTGCAGAGATCGCCGCATCGTAACGTTTGAATTTTAATGCAGGGATCAGGCTGTCAAAAGATTGGTTATGGAAGGTACATTTTGCTTCGATTTCTTTACATAGAGCGTTCGCCAGATCCACATCAAAACCTTGGATTTGGTTGTTTTCATCCATGTATTCGAATGGTGCGTACGTCGCTTCCATCGCGAATTTGATCTCTTCTTGTGCTGCTGCGTTTGCTGCCATAGTTGCAGAAGAAAGGCCGATTAGTGAAGCTAGTAGAATCTTTTTCATTGCAATACTCCGTGTGTACTTAGTGGGCTGACACTCGCAATGACAGCCGAGCTTATCTGTTAAATAGACTGAACTTTAAAAACGTAATTTAGTGATTTAGGTAGTCAGCAAACTGGGCGGTTTGCGGGTTAGAAAACGAATCATTTGTGCCGTGCTCGACGATGTGTCCTTTTTCTAGATACAGTACGTGGCTAGCGATTTTCTTAGCAAAATCGACCTCATGCGTTACTACGACTTGGGTGATGCCAGTTTCGCTTAAATCTTTAATAATCTTAACGACTTGGTTAGTAATTTCCGGATCAAGCGCTGCGGTCGGTTCATCAAAAAGCAAGACTTCCGGTTTCATCATCAATGCACGAGCAATCGCCACACGTTGTTGCTGACCACCAGAAAGCTGCATCGGCCATGCATCCGCTTTGTCTGCCAAATGCAGTGTTGCGAGAATTTGCATTGCTTGGTTCTTCGCTTCTTCTTTATCCATGCCAGATACTTTTACCGGAGCCTCAATCAGGTTCTCCATTACTGTCATATGCGGCCATAAGTTGTACTGCTGGAACACCATGCCTACTTTACGACGAAGTGCTAAACCTTGTTTCTCTTTGATTTCAGTAGAGAAATCAAAAACATCATTTGCGATGTTTAGCTTGCCGTTATCCGCCCCTTCAAGAAGGTTAAGAACACGCAGTAGAGAGCTCTTACCTGCGCCACTTGGACCAAGTAACACCAGTGTTTCCCCGCTTTCACACTTAAAGCTGACATCGTGAAGCACTTGTGTCTCACCGTAGGATTTATTGATTCCGCTTACCTGAATAGTCATGCTGACATACCGCATTAATTGTCACTTGGTATTTATATTACTAAACTGGACTTTTTATGCAATAAAAATGTATAAAAATTTAATTTGTTAATTTTTTGTATGATCTGCAACCACCAAGACAGAGTATCTGACTGGTTTGAAGAGTTAGTTTTAACTGAATTTGTTGAAGAAAAATCCAACAACATGGTGACGACCGAAACAAGGTTAAAATGGTGGTTATTTTTGTGCTGACGTGTAGAGGAAGTTTTGAGTCTATGAGGATGATCTATTCCAAGTACAGCCGCTCATTTTTGCACAGCATCCCCTGTTAGTTTTCCTGTAAAGTCCTCTATGGCAGGGTCCTGATTACGACTTCGCGAATGGACTATAATTTCTTTTTGTATCTGACTCTTAATTTGAGTCATCTAAGTATTAATGGGATAACTCCATGTTGAAGTCGCATTGTTTTTCTCTCGTTACACTCATTTCTTTGAGCTTGCTTTCTGTACCCAACGTTTGGAGTAGAACAGCAATCGTGTTACCTGGGTTGCATGAACAGGGTATTGATCTTCAAGATAAGCCTATCTCTGCTGCCGCTGCACTTGAATGGGAGTTGGATAATGCCGATATCGTGTTTGGAGCTTACGAAAATAAGAGTGATAACGAGCGTGTAAAAGCGCTTGGTTACATGTACAACCAAAAGCTGGAACTTAACTCAGGTTGGCTGGAAAACGATATACGTAACCAAGCAGAACTGAATGGAGTTGACTACGAAGATTTCTTTCTCCACTTTTCTGAAGACACTATCATCGCAGAGGTTGACTCAAGCCATGGCGAGAATACTCTGCTCAATCGAAAACCGATGATTGTTGGTTATACGGCTAGTGCTGACCACGCCGGTTTTTGGCTATATCAACCACCGCCATGGGATGCTGATGTATTCGGTCAGGCGAATAATGGTGGTGCCCTCTATGTTTATCACTCAGAGAAGTTCGACCGCTTAACCCTTACGTTTTCCCAGTTTGCTCAAGGTGGCAACTTCATAATTGAATACCCTTCTGCCATCGATTCATTCGGTCTGGTAACAGAATGGAAAAACTTCTCAATTAAAAAAGACAAGACTTAGAACATGACTAAAAACCAAACGGTAAACTGGTCTGTTCCTTCGGATTGGGTTCGCGCTACGACACACGATGGTAGCGGACAAACCTATGGTGGCGGTCAGTATTTTGGGTCCACTTTTTTACGCGACGGCGGCCGCCTTTACGTTGCGAAAATTACTTGGCATGAAGACAACATAGAAAACCGCCCACACCTCGAAAACATTCAACTCAAAGATAGCTTCCCTGTCGTCAATGTCTCAGGAGCACCAACGGAGACACCTGAAGGTCAAACCATTCAGCGCTGGCGACAAATTCGAGGTTTTGACGAATCAGCTGATCGAAACCAAGATAATTATCTTTCTTGGCAAGAGTTCAAGAGCCGCTCAAATAAGAATGCAACGGCACGATTTCGTTGGGAGTCACGCGTTATTCCATTTGGTCGCATGTGGAATCAAACCTCTTCTTGGGCATTGACTAATCTCGGCAATCCCGATTTTGCCAATACAATGCGCCACTATTATCAAGCTGAATGGGCGAAACAAGGTTTAAACGGTGCGTACAACGATGATACGAATAAGTTACTCGGAGAAAATCAGTTCTACGTTTATTCTGGTGGTACGGTGGATGAGCTTGGTTTGGTGGCGGGAAGCCAAGCCGCTGATGATGCATACAAAGCGCAATTCTCGGCGTTCTTAAACAAATTGGCGACGCTGGATGCGGATGCGTTAATTGGCCTCAACATAGGCACGGCCAACTTATTCGGTCGTAACGGCCAAAACCACTTGGTTGATGCTGGCTCCTTGTATTTGCGCGAGCACTACCTTTTCCCTTCCACTGGCTTTAGTGGCTATGCTGGCTTGGCTAAGTTTTGGGATAACTCTGCTCTCGCCAAAGTTGGCCAGAACGTGATTTATCAAGCAACAACGCGTTATGGTCGCGTCCAATACTTTGGTAACACAGAAAACAGTTGGAAGCAGGACCAATATTCTGCACTAGCGGTGTTCTACTTAAACTATCACCCTGAGCGCAGTTACTTTAGTCAGTGGAATAATGGTTACGTATATGGAAGCAATAACACCACCGTTAACAACTTCTGGAAGGCAGGCGTACCAAAGAATATTGCTTATCAACCTAGCACCTTGCTTGCCATCGATTTAGGTACGCCTGCCAATCAAATCCCAGATGGGTATCAGGCGACTCCGCTAATGATGTCCACCAGCACGCCCTATTCCGCCGATTACACGATGATTGGAGATGCTTCTATGAGCAAAGTGGCTCATCCTGACTTGTCTAATGGCGCTATCGATTTGTTACCAACCCATACGTACTTTGCGTATCGCTCAGACGATACGGTAGTGATGCATGGCCCTACGGAGATGGTGTTAGCCCGCGAATTCACCAAAGGCCGAGTGCTGTATCGGACTGATTTCTTTGGCAAGAATATCGATTATTTCTCCTCACCGAAGATAACTATCGCACTTCCAGAGCCTATGCGACCTGTAGATCAAGACGGTAACATCGGCGACTATGTTTCTCACATTGAGATCGGCGGCTACGAAGGGGTGTTCTTGCTGTATTAACTCCCTTTCAACCACTCTCACTAAACGCTTCATAAATAGCCGTTTTTATGCTTAACGTCACTGAAAAAACCTTGTTCACTGAATCTTTATAAACCGATGTATATACTGAAGTAAATGACAACGACAAGGAAATTCAGTCACATGAAGACGACACCTTCAATGCTCCCTGTTCTGCTGCTATCAGCATTATCAACTCATGCAAATGCGGATGAATGTGGAAAAATAACCATCGCGGATATGAATTGGAATTCGGCCAGCTTAATGGCGCACATCGACCAATTTGTCTTAAATGAAGGCTACCAGTGCGATGCGGAATTGATCCCTGGTGATAGCGTTCCTACGGGCACCTCTATGATTGAAAAGGGACAACCTGACGTTGCGCCAGAGTTATGGACAAACGGCATTAAAGAAGCGCTTGATAAAGGCATTGCTGATAAACGCTTGCGCATCGCTGGTGCGTCGCTTGTCAATGGCGGTGAAGAAGGCTTTTGGGTTCCCGCCTATCTGGTAAAACAGTATCCAGAGCTCGCGACGATAGAAGGCGTCATTAAACACGCCAAGTTGTTTGAACACCCTGAGGATGATGACAAGTTCGCCTTTTATAGCTGCCCTGCTGGTTGGACATGCCAAATCACCTCCGGTCACTTGTTTAATGCATTAGGGTTAAGTGAGCACGGCTTTGAGATGGTTGACCCAGGCTCTGGCGCAGCATTAGCTGGCACCATCGCCAAAGCCTATGATCGCAAAATGCCTTGGTTTGGTTACTACTGGTCACCAACACCCGTATTGGGCAAGTATGATATGGTCAAAGTGGATTTTGGTAGCGGAACAGATTTGGAAGAGTATCGCAACTGTACCACCCAGCCTGATTGTACTTCTCCCAAAGTAACAATGTACCCACCTTCTCCAGTTCGCACAGTAACAACTGAGGCATTTGCGAACAAAGAACCCCAAGCATTCGCGTACTTGCAGAAACGCGGATTTACCAACGAGCAAATGAGTGAAATGCTGGCCTGGATGGAAGATAACTACGCAGATGGTGAAGAAGCGATGTTTTACTTCTTTAATACCTACCCTGACTTATGGAAAGGTTGGGTATCTGAAGACGTAGCGATGAAGATCGAAAAAGCGCTCTAGTGATTGACGTCTAACTCGTACCAAATATTTTAGCCTCCCATACCGTTTGAATAAATAGTATTGGAGGCTAATCAACGATTCGTTAATACATGGTGTGACCATTCAATGTTTCTTTAGGAATCTCTTGCAGAGCGTCCCAATGTTCGACTATTTTCCCATTATGATCAAAACGAAAGAAATCCATCGTCACGTATTCAATATCATTAGGCCATGTTTGGTGAGTGTGTAGTGCCACCAAATTCCCCTCAGCAATGGCTCGCACAAACGTAATGTCTTTATTGGGATACTCGTTTTGCATCCGCTCAAAATACTCGATAAAAGCCTCGGGGCCATTTCCAACTAATGGATTGTGCTGGATGTACTCATCGCCAACGTAGTCTTCAACCGCCTTTCTTGGGTTACCTCGATAGGCGGTTTCGTAAAACGCAATGGCATTTCTTTTGTTCTCTTGCAGGTCCATTTTCTTCCCTATGCCGCTCTACTTAGTATTTAACGATAATCATAGCCTTAGAACCTAAGAAGTGACCGAACATCGCGCACAAAAAAGGCCGCTAAACCGCAGCCTTCATCACTTGAAACTTGGAATCGCTGTCCCTTCAGAGCTTAAACCACACCACCAGCGCCCTGCATGGAACGCTCACTGTTCTCCACTAGCAACGCGGTTGCGGTTTGTTTCAGTGTTTCCCACTCTTGGTCTTCGACAAAAATACCATTTTGCCAAGAGGCTTGTTGCGTGTTGCTTAACTCATCGCCTTCAATGTGAATGGTGTATCCTTGTGCGCTTTTCTCGATATCGAAATCGTTCACAGAGAGTTCGATAACCATACTATGCAAATCCGTATCATGCCCATTAAACTGATCCGAGAAAAAGACTTCTGGCGCGATTCGTCCACGGTTTAACACATAAAGCGTTCGCTTGGGACTAGAGCCATTGACCCATTGTGCACGGCACGCAATGCCTTTTGCAGAGAGCTTCAACAACTCACTAAAACCTAGCCAACGGTTGTGGCACCGCTTCAACGTGATAGTAATCGACTTTCTGTTAATCATTTTCTCAAGTGCGAAATCCAACACGGCGGGTAAGTGGCACGCCACACTGCCATTGTGCAAATCCATCTCGATACTCGCTGACGTGCTGTTGGTCACCGATACGGCGCAGTCCGAATCTAACCCAAGAAACAGGCTGGCGTTATTAAAGTGACGCACCCCGTGCAAGCCAACCATTTGCAAGTCCGCCACCATGTTCGCAATGACATCCGCCTCACCACAGTGACGGCGCATGCCAAGAAATGCCTTATTAACGGCGGCCACCAATTCGTTGTGAGAGACGATCATAATGCAAATCCTCCGTTGATTTTTTGATTGTCACTTTGCGCAATTTCGTCACGTTCCGGCATGCTTGGGAAAATCCATGTGTCTGCCAGTTTAGGATCGTGAATTTCATCTAACAGCGGCGCGCCCTGGAAGAAAGTTACTCGAACCCAACGATCCGAGCGTGGATCAAATTTAGTCGCACCAAAGATAGCCAACTTACAGCGCAATAAGTGCATTGGCAGTGCATCTTGGCGTAGCACGTTCATTTGAATATCACCCATTGCTCGGTTGCCTAACGTCCATACGCGACGTGTGATCGAACGGTAAGTCGGATTTTGCAACAGAAACTCTGCTACGGACATTTCTTCATCACAACCAAGCAAAGCGTGGTACAAGCGATTCACTTGTCTGCCGATATCAAGCGGCAGCTCTTTTTCTTCTCCTGCTTCCTCGCCACGAACACCAAGCCTTGGCTCTTCTTTGTCTTGTGAGCGATACCAGAACCAGTAGTTGTTCTCGGCTAGTGAGTAATCCGTATCAATCGCCCAGCGGTATTTGCTTTGCAACACTTCCAGTAAATCTTGGATCTTTTTCCCGCCCGGAATAGATAACGTTTCATCCGTATTCATTTGGCTAGCAAATTCATCCACTAAAGATGGGTAGAGTTCAATCAAGCAAGAGGTGAGGATCTCTTGGGCTTCCACTCTCATTGTTTTCTTTTGCTCGACCAAACTCGCCCAGTTCGGATGTGATGCCATTAATGTTGGTAGCTCCGATAGCAGTTGTTTGATGTCTGCTGTCGCTTGATGATTGAGCCTGTCTTGATTTTCATTGATGGTTATGACTTGCTCTAGATGACGCTGTGCTTTTTGCAGCAATCCTTGCAAAGGAGCATGGAGTGAGGCTTCACACGGCATCGCAAAGACTCGCGCTACTGCACGCTCGCGAGAGGTCATCCATTGGTCAACGATGCACGGGTGATTAATCAAGTATGGAGCCATGCCTAAACCAGTAGCATTTCCGACACCAAGGTAGCGCTGCAAGCCACGGTGCAATGCCACCGCGTTGTCGTGACCTTGCTGAAGTGCTAGGTAGTGCACCCAATCCAAGCTGAATTCACGCAACATATATACTGCGCACATTTGCGCACTAAAAGACAGGCTGAAATCTGAGTTGTTCTCTAGCAGTTTGAAATCGGCGATGCCAAACTTGCCGTTCCCATAAACAGCTGTGGTACGCAGGATATAACCCACTTCCGCCAGCTCTTTTGGCTCGGGCTGCTTGCCTTGAGAAAGGGCGCTAACAATATGTTCAAACACACGCACGCTTTTGTTTGCGCGAGCCAGAACAAGCACGTTATTCGGATTGCGTCCCGCTTCTTGCAGCGGTACATTTGCTCGCAATCTTTCCAACAAAGTAACATCAACATCGCCTTGAACCAGTGCGAATGTGACGTCCCACTTTTCAGCAATGACGCGGTCATTACGCTCGTCATCAGCAATTTCATCACAGAACACCACCAAATGATAAACGTGCTCTGGCGTGGTCAACTTGTAAATAACGTGACCATAACCACGCGGACAAAGTTGCCACTCATGCTTGGTTACTTGCCAGTTTTGGCTTGCCATATTACGAATCAGACTACGAACAAAGCTGATTCGGTTTTGGTGCATTGCGCCAAGCCTTTCGGCTGCCATGACAATCGCTGCGTCGCGCATAGTTGCTTCCGTATAAGTAGAACGATGTGCATCCATTTTGCTCACCACCTATTTGTTATTGTAAGAATACTAGGGTTTGTGCGGATGTAGGAGGAAAACACCCGCACAAGCTCCACGTTGTTTGAATTAGATAATTGTTATAGCCCTTGCTCTTTCGCCATTTTGATTGCGATTTGCGGTGCATTCCAAAGTGACGGCAACAGAATCAGCGAAACCGGAACCGCGGTAATCACAATGAAAGATTGCAGAGCGGATATACCGCCAGAGCCAAGCGAAATCAGGATCAGTGCCGTGACACCCATCATTACGCCCCAGAAGGTACGGATGATCGCATTCGGCTCCGTTTCACCACTGATCACGACACTGATTGTGTAGGTCATTGAGTCGCCCGTCGTGACGATGAAGATCGTGGTTAAAATCAGAAATAGAATTGAAGTCAGCATTGGCATTGGTAGTTGCTGAGTCACCGCAAGCAAAGCACCTGGCAAGTTAAAGCCTTCAAACGCCGCACTCACACTACCCGGTTCAGCAATTTCAAACGCAAGGCCAGAGCCGCCTACAATCGTGAACCAAAAACAGGTGGTGAGCGGAGCAACAATGCTGATGGTGGAAATAACTTGGCGAATAGTGCGACCACGAGAAATACGCGCAATAAAGATTGCCATCATCGGACCATAACCAAGGAACCAGCCCCAGAAAAATACTGTCCACCAGCTTAGCCAACCTTCGTCACCGCGATAGGTCGCCATTGGGATAAAGTTATCCAGCATGCTCCCTACACCTTGAATGTATCCGTTAAAGATAAAATTCGTAGGGCCAAAAAACAGGATGTAAACCATCAATGCCATTGCCAGAATCACGTTGTAACGACTAAGCAGTTGCATGCCTCGGCTTAATCCACTGAGTGCTGACAAGGTGTAAAGCGCAATCGCAAACAAAATGATGATAAGCTGAGTCGTAAAGCCATCAGGAATATCAAAAAGCGCATTTAACGCGTAGCTAACCTGCAAGCCTAGAAACCCAATTGGCCCGATGGTGCCCGCGGCTACCGCGATAATGCAGCACGCGTCAATCAATGCACCGAGTTGGCCTTTAAGTGCTCGTTCGCCCAAGACTGGGTAAAGCAAAATACGGGGTTTTAGTGGTAAACCTTTGTCGTAATGTAGGTGCATCACCACGATGGAAGTTAAGCTACCTACAATCGCCCAAGCTAGAAAGCCCCAGTGCATAAAGGATTGCGACAACGCATTCACCGCACCTTGCTGCGGGTTATCTTGCGCGCCGTATAGAGGAGGTGGGCTAACATAATGCGCGATAGGCTCAGCCGCGGCCCAGAAAACACCACCACCAGCCAATAAGGTACAGAAAATAATCGCCATCCAGCGGAAAGAATCCATTTCTGGTTTTGCAATCCCGCCCAACATCACCTTGCCTGTTCGCCCTGCAGCTAAACCAAGACCAATAAGAAAAGTGAGAAGCAGCAGTAACTGCCAGTAAGGACCAAACACCTGAACTGCCCAGCCAAAGCCGGCGTTAACGATCGTAGATAACAACTCGCCGTCATAAAGTGCAATAGCAACGAACAACGCGATAAAACCACCGCTATACCAAAAGGCCGGGTTATTCAGTCCTAATTTGTCCGTCGTGTTTTCTGTTGTTGATGTGTTGTGTGTTGCTTTTGACTTGCCCGATGACACGCTCATCGTGGAAGCTTTCATGCTATTGGTTAAATCAGACATACTCTGGCTCCAGAGGTTCTTTGCAGCTGCCAAAGACTGGCTACAAATGTGAGTTTTACGCCTGCCGTATTGTTGTTATGTAGGCAGGCGGTTCCTAATTTTGGGAGTACTATGAAATAGGCTCTAATCCTTCTTTGAGGAAGTTGAACCAGTTTTCACCCAATACTTTTCCTGCCTCAGATTCACTGAATCCGTGACGCATTAATCCGTTGTAGATGTTCTCCATCCCTGCACTGCCGCAGAACCATGGCAGCGCATCTGGCCATCCCGAGTTACTTGCTGAACCTTCGCCGTAATCCATCGCTTTTGACCAACGACCGTTGCGCATCCACTCCAACACTTGTTGCGGCTGGTTTAGGCACAGATCGCTACCGATACCTAAATGGTCAACGCCAAACATGTCTGCGGTTTTCGCAACCATCTGGCAGAAATCATCCAGCGTGCACTGGCTGCCATTTGGTAAATGGAACGGATATAAACTGAATCCGATCAAACCGCCGCGCTCCGTCAATGCTTTGATCACGGTGTTGGACTTGTTGCGCAGTGCGTCATGCGCAAATGTCGGGTTAGCATGGCTGATACAAATTGGACGCGAAGAGAGCTCGATAGCTTCCAACGTTGAACGCTCTGCGCTGTGGGACATATCAATGATCATCCCGACTCGGTTCATCTCTTCAATCGCTTGTTTACCAAAGCGAGTTACGCCGGAATCGTTTTGTTCGTAACAACCTGTCGCCAGTAAGCTTTGGTTGTTGTAGGTCAGTTGCATGATCAGCAGACCTTGGCGGCGCATCACTTCAATCAGACCAATTTCATCATCAATCGGTGAGCAATTCTGCGCGCCGAAGAAGATGCCGACTTTGCCTTCTGCTTTGGCTTTTTCTACATCTGCCATTGAATAAATAGGCATGATGAGGTCCGCATTTTGCTCGAAGCGCAAGTTCCATTCAGCAAAACGCGTTAAGGTTTCGCGCGCAGTTTCGTGGTAGACGATGGTGGCATGAACGGCGGTAATGCCACTCGCCTTGAGTGTTTGGAAGTACTCTCGATCCCAATTGCAGTACTGCAATCCGTCAATCACAATCCGTTGTTGGTACATAACCACTCCTTAAACAATTTCTTAGCCTTTCAGTGCGGGTAGCTGACACCATCAGCTACCCTGCTGTTCTTAGTAAGGGCGCTGATAAGCGGTTTTCACCACGGTGTAGAACTCTTTGGCGTACTGACCTTGCTCACGAGGACCAAAGCTAGATTCTTTACGGCCACCAAATGGGACGTGATAATCTGTACCCGCAGTTGGCAAGTTAACCATGACGCAGCCCGTTTGGACTTGCTGTTTGAAGATCGCGCTATTGCGCAGGCTTTGCGTAATAATGCCGCCTGTCAGGCCAAAGCGCGTATCGTTCGCGACTGCAATCGCCTCATCCAGATCAGACACGCGAATCACGCTTGCCATTGGTGCAAAGACTTCTTCTTGATTCACTTCCCAGTTGTTTTGTGTGTTCAAGAACAGGGTTGGTGACATGTAGTAACCGTCATGCTCTAGGCTCAGACGCTCACCACCGAAAGCCAGCTCCGCGCCTGCTTGGCGTGCGTTTTCAATCCACTCAAAGTTCGCATTCAGCTGGTTACCATCAACAACAGGGCCCATAAATACGCCCTCTTCTAGTGCGTGACCCACTTTTAATTCGCTCATGCGTTTGATTAGCGCTTCAACATACGCGTCGTGAATTCCGTCCATAACCACAAGACGAGAAGACGCGGTACATTTTTGACCTGCACCCGAGAATGAGCCTGCGATTGTGGCTTCAACGGCAATTTGAATGTCTGCATCATCTGCCACTACGAGCGCGTTTTTGCTGCCCATCTCTAGCTGACAACGCACAAAGTTTGGTGCCGTAGCCGCTGCAACTTTACGGCCAGTGTCCACAGACCCAGTGAAGCTCACGCCGTTCACATCTTTCGAATTGATAAGGGTATTACCTACTTGCGAACCGCTACCCAAAACGAGGTTAAACGTGCCAGCAGGTAAACCTTGGCGATGGATAATCTCAGTCAGCGCGACGGCACTTGCTGGGGTTAGGTTGGCAGGCTTCCAGACGACGCTGTTGCCAAACGCAAGTGCTGGCGCGATTTTCCAAGCCGCTGTTGCTGTTGGGAAGTTCCAAGGAGAGATAATGGCGATAACGCCGACGGCTTCGCGAGTAACTTCAACGGAGACACCTGGACGGACGGAAGCAGCGTTATCGCCAATTTGACGCAGTACCTCAGCAGCAAAGTATTGGAAGAATTGGCCAGCACGGTAAATCTCACCTCGACCTTCAGCAAATGGCTTACCTTCTTCACGCGACAGCAAAGTGCCCAATTCGTCACATCGTGCAATGAGCTCATCACCAATCGCTTGCAACACTGCTTGTTTGCGCTCGATTGGTGTTTTTTCCCACTCTGGCTGCGCTGATTTAGCCGCTTGAATCGCTTGCTCTACTTGCGACACACTCGCTTGTGCGAAATCGCCAATGTTTTCGCTGATATCAGAAGGGTTAATATTGGCGATGGTGTCCATGCCCGATTGCCATTCACCTGCTATATAGAGGGATTTTTCTGCTTGAACATTGTTAATAAAAGTCATGGTTCTTTCCTTGTTCTTCCGATTTGTGATGGCAAGCCACCCACTCACTGATCTCAATTATTCTTGTTGGATTTATTCTGGTTGGCTTGCCGACGCGTAGACGACAAACTCCACCAACATTTCTTCTCGTGCTAACCCTGCAACCACCATGGCGGCGCGATTTGGGTACGGCGCTTCAAAATATTCCGCGTACACTTGGTTAACGGTTTTTAAGTATTCTCTGTCGGTCACGTAAATCAGGACCTGCAATACAGAGTCCAAAGACTCCCCTGCACACTCCAGGGTGTGAATGAGATTGTTAAAGGTTTGACGTGTTTGTGCTTCGATGCCGCCTTCCACAACCGCACCTGTGTCATCAATAGGAATTTGAGCCGTATACAGAGTTCCATTGTTAACAATCGCCCATTCAAGCGGCGCTTTAGAAGCAAATAGACTGGTTTTAACTGGGTGTTTTTTAGTAGGAGTATTCACGTGCCTTTCAACCTTTGTAACAGCTTTGTTTCAATATGGTTAAATGATGCACATTGACAGGCGATAAATCTAACGGTAAATTTTTTACATTTGATAAATAAAACTTATCACCTCATTGAGAATAACGTAAATAAAGGGATTAAGAGGCATTAGGGATGAGTATTAAGCTTCAACAATTAATGCATTTTGTGATGGTAGTCGAGGAAGGTGGGTTTCGAGCCGCTTCACATCGTGCAAATCGATCTCAGGCTGCACTCTCCACATCGATAAAAGAGCTTGAGAAAATGCTAGGGCAAACTCTGTTTGAACCCGGCAACAAAACCAAATTAACGCCTTTTGGTGAAATTTGTTTGCCCAAGGTGGTTCAGTTTCTCAATATCTACAGTGCGCTGGACAACGATCTCAAAGCTGCCGCGGCCGGACAGCAAGGGAGAGTGCGAATTGCGAGCGTTCCTTCTGTTGCAGCGAAACTCATCCCGAGCGTGTTGGGTGCCTTTTGCGAGCAGTATCCAAATGTAGAAGTAAGCTTGATCGATGACAACGCGGCGGGCGTCGAGGCTCGCTTACTCTCCGGTGAAGTCGACTTGGCGCTCGGTAACCCCTCTCACCTTGATGAGGGCGGCATTGACTTTACACCGCTGTTGTCCGACCCCATTGGCGTGGTGTGTTTAAAAGATAACCCGATTGCCAATAAAACAGAGGGAATCGAGTGGCAAACTTTGCTCGAACAACCTTTTATTCGTAACGGCACCTGTACGCTTCTCGATCCAACCCCAGCCAGAGCACTGAGTGAGCAAGCGCTCTATTCGGTCGAGAATATCACTTCGCTGTTTTCTGTCTTAGAACTTGGGATTGGTGTCACGACCCTACCGAAGCTTGCTTTCCCAACCAATGAAACACGCTTGGTTTGGATCCCACTTATCGATCCACCGCTTGAAAGGCAAATTGGTATCTTTACGTTGACCGACCGCACGATCTCGCCTCAAGCAAAAGCGTTTCATGATTTGTGTGTACGTTATCTAAACTATCAAGATGAAGAAACGTAGTTCGAAGGTTTTAGCTAACAGTGGCTCCATTAGATTTTAGAGCCACTGTTATTTGATATTAAGTGACAGATCCGGTCATATGAAATGACGACGCTCTTATTGCACTTATTCTGGCTTGATATTCTGATTCATTCTGAACAAGTTATTTGGATCAAACTTCTTCTTCACTGCTTGTAAACGCGCAAAGGTTGGACCGTAGGCCGACTCTGTACGTTCAGCTTCGTCTTGTGTAAGGAAATTGATATACGCTCCGCCACTTGCATAGGGCTTAGTCTTGGCAAAAAATTCCCTTGCCCAGCTGATGCAAGCTTCATCATCTTCTGCTAAATCCCATCTTCCATGCACATTTAATACATAGTTTGCATCACGGCTAGAATAAGCCATAGACTCAGGCTCAGGTCTAGAGGCAGCGCAGGCAAGAGAGGCGATAAAAATCTCACACTGAGGCGATGGTAACTTACCTGCGTATTCTATCGCTGCATCAATCACACCTTCGCTTAGCGAGTTAAAATTGTGCGATTTCCAATAGTTACGTGCGCCCGGAGTAAGCAATGGATCAAACGCTTGCTGCCACGCCACAAATGGCTGTACACCAACATGCTCACCATGTGCATCACCAAACTCTCTCAACGGTGCAATTAACTTCTCACCTTCAGCCGGGTCACCCGCATAACATATCGCGAGTACAACCACTTCTTTTCCGTGAACGCTTTCAGGTAAGAAAGGGAGTGGCGGCGCTTTCCGACTCACCATCCAGACACTTAGATCATCAGGGGCCGACTCAGTGAATTTCGCAAACTGGGTGATAATGGATTTCGCTTGCTCAAATGGAAAGACAATGAGACCACTTAACACCTCTGGACCGACAGGATGTAGCTGGAATTCAAAACGCGTAACGATACCAAAGTTACCGCCGCCCCCACGTAACGCCCAGAACAAATCGGCATTTTCTGTCTCATTCGCGAGCAGTTGACGACCATCTGCAGTTACGACATTTGCAGAGACCAAGTTGTCTATCGTCATACCATATTTTCGGCTCAACCAACCAAAACCACCACCAAGCGTTAACCCCGCAATTCCCGTGGTTGAATTAATGCCGACAGGCGTTGCTAATCCATATTTTTGTGTGGCCTCATCGACATCTGCCAACGTACAGCCAGGTTCAACGAAAGCCCTTCTTTCGCTTTCATCCACTTGAACATGATTCAAAAGCGACAAGTCGATCATCACACCATGATCGCAAACCGCATTGCCCGCAATATTATGCCCACCACCTCGGACCGAAAGTAGCTGATTGTTATCCCGAGCAAAGTTAACCGCCATCACGACATCATCGGCAGACTGGCAGCGAGCGATAACACCGGGACTGCGATCTATCATGCCATTCCAGATTTGACGAACTTCGTCGTACGTAGGATCTCCGGGCAAAACAACATCACCCTGAAATTGATTTTTAAAGTGTTCAATGGTTGCATTTTCTAGACTATTCATATTAGTTGCCTCTCACGTTTTACATGAGGCTTGCAAAGCACAATGCAACGACAAGCTAATACAAGTCCCTCACAATTAAACGTGACGTTTGAGTAGCTATTTTCAGAAAATAAACAAGGCCCCACAGTAACGATACCGTAGGGTCACAAATTCCCTTACTCTCTTGGGTTCGATAAAGCTGAAACACAGTTATAAAAATCAGATAGTTATCGCAATGATACCGCACCTCAAAACACCTTCTGTATTCTTTACCCTGTGTGACACTCGCACCTAATTATTAATAAGTTCATTGTAAGTTTAGAATGCAATTTAGTTTCAGATATGAAACTTTGTCTTATAATTAACATTTTTAATAATTAATTATATTACCTTTATTTATCAATTAAATAGGATTATAAAAATATTTCGGACTGCGAATAGTGAATAGCCGTTAGAGGCAGTGATATTGAATTAAATTGAATAGCCTTCTTAGTGTTTTAGAAGGCTATTGCGCTATTTATCAGTGACATACCGCCACTTAAGATGGGTTATTTACGACGATTTCGGTTCTTATACACCACGCAAAAGTTACCACGTTTGGTTCGGCATTTTGAGCAACGCTCGCAATCCACTGGCGCTCGGTTACCCTCTTTCCAGCGCTTTATTAACTGAGGCTCAGCCAATAAAGGACGTGACACAGCGAAAAATTGGATATCTGTGTTTTCTGCAATTTTCTCAATCGCATCAATGCCACTCAATCCGCCGACAGTAATCACCGGTATGTCAACGTCCTGACTGATCACGTGCCCATATTCGTGAAAATAGCCTTCTTCTTGTAGTGTGTAACCATCGAACGTTTCACCAACAAGCTCGTTTGCTTTGCCGTGAATATTGCCAGACACGATGATCGCATCAACACCCACTTCTTCGAGTTTCTTACAAACGACGCGAGTTTCATCGAACGTTAAACCGCCGTCAAAGAATTCTGTCGCGGTAAGCTTCACAAGGATTGGGAAAGTATTCCCAACCAGCTTTCTGGTTTCAGAAAAAATTTCTAAAAGGAAACGCATGCGATTTTCTAAGCTACCACCGTATTCGTCTTCGCGACGATTATAGTACGGGCTTAAAAACTGGTTAATTAAGTAAGTATGTGCCGCATGTATCTCTACGCCGTCAAAACCAGTGTCTTGAGCACGTTTACTCGCCAATGCGAATGCCTTTACGATGTAGTCAATTTCGTCTTTTGTCATCGCTTTGCCTTGCGTATTCGTGCCACGCTCAGGCACGTCACTCGGAGCGAAGATGACACGCTCACCTACGTTGTAGGTGGTTTTGGTTCCACCGTAAGCAATTTGCATTACGATTTTAGAATCGTGTTGATGTACTAGCTCTGTTAGCTTTTTGTATTCTTCAATAAAAGAGTCGTTGTAGATCCCCATCATCCCAGCGTTGGGTTTCTCTTCTTCCACGATATTGGCATAACCGGTAACAATTAGACCCACTTCACCTTTCGCCAACTCTTCGTAAATATCGTAAAGCTTATCCGTCATGTGGCCATCTTCGGTCGCCATGTTCTCCCACGTTGCGCTGCGCACAAAACGGTTCTTTAGGGTCATGTTGCCAATGCGGGCTTCGGAAAACAAAATGCTCAAAACCAGTCCTCTTAATGTTGTCTTTATGGTTCTATCTTTTCCCAAGTAACCAAGAACAAAAAAGGAACAGCGATACACAACGTATGGCTGTTCCTTCTCTGAATCCGTGAGACCTGCAAACTACAGGCGCACCTTAATGCCTCGTGGGCGGCAAAACTTTAATCTGGATTAAGGTTTAGTGAGATAAGCTTGTAAGCAAAGCAACTCAGCCGATTTCTCAGTTTACCTTCACTCTACATTCTGGGGGTAAGATCTTCTCTTTTTCGAATGAGACTTCACAATCCACAAGAACGCTTCCTCCCCCATGTAGGTAAAAGTAATCAAGCACGAAAAATACTTTATTATCACGCTCTCCATACTCTTCTACAAAAACGCCAGCACTCTGGTTGAAATCCAGTTTTTCATTATCTAGAGAAATGGAGGCAACTCGAAATACATCATTTATTTCATAATCTGAACGATTAATTGTATCGACTTCAATCACTGGATTAACCTCCATGTTGTGGATAATAAGCCTGACAAGAATATCTCCAATACGATAAGTTTCCACGGAGCTAACCGAGGACGGAACTTGGGCTAATACGTATGAAGAAATTGCAACAATTGAAAGAAGAGTAAAACGACGAAACATGAACCAAGACCATAGTTAGAAGGGATAATCATATTATCTCTTTTAGGCATGAATTCGAGTCTAGCAAAGCATGTAGCTCTCAGAATGGGAGCTACATAGAAGTGATATTAAAGAATTTCAAACTCAATAAATAAATGGCAACGGAATAAGCTCTAATCCTAGTACACCACTGATCCCCATCACCACTAGCAGTGAGACTTTAAACACCGACTTTGACCAAGCGATGTAGTTGCTGTCATCAATGCTGCGAAAGGTCACTTTCGTCCACATAAAGCAAACAACCGCTGCAACCGCTAAATATTCATACCCAGCTTCACCAAGTAAAAATAATCCCAGCGATACTGCCCCAAACGCCACGACATACGCTTTCATGTGTCGATGCGCTTTATGAATGCCTTCTTTAACTGGCAATACGGGAATCCCGGCTTCTCGGTAGTCTTGCATGCGGAACATGGCAATCGCGTACGAGTGCGGCATTTGCCAAAGACAGAACATGGTAAAGAGTAAAATCGCTTCCAAGCTAATGAAGTTTGTTACCGCCAAGTAACCCACCAATGGCGGGACTGCGCCTGAAATACTTCCCACTAAGGTTCCATACACCGAGTTACGTTTGTACCACATCGTGTAAAAGAACACGTAATACACGTAGCCAAGCAAAACGACGACAGCGGATAGCGGGTTCACTCGGATAAATAACAGTGCGGTGCCTACCAGCAATAAAGCAAGCGCATAAACAAACGCAATATCGATATTGATGTTGCCTTTCACGGTTTCACGATTTTGTGTACGTGCCATCTTTTGGTCGATATCACGATCAAAAATATTATTTACCACACAACCTGAAGCGATGACTAACCCCACACCAACTAACGTTGTAACGAACAACATTAGACTGGCTGGTTCTGTTTTTGCGGCGAGGAAGAACCCCGCCGCAACAGAAATCAGGTTGCCGAAAATAATGCCCGGTTTAGTAATAGACAAATAACTTTTCAGCATACCTTGGCCTACAACTTCATGTTGACGTTCATGTTGTAGATGATCCATACCGAGCCAGCGATAAGGATAAGTACAACAATGGCGGTAAACATCAGTGATACAAGGTTCCAACGTCCGTCGGATGTTTTTGTTTCCATATGCAAGAAGTATTTGAAGTGAACAAGTATCTGCACTAATGCACATCCAAATAGAATCGCATAGGTTGTTGTATCTGGTAATGATTTCGTCCAAACAAAGTAGAACGGAATTACCGTCAGAATCAGTGAGGCAATGAAGCCTTTCACGTAATCTGATGCACTGGTTTCTACATGTTGATCCATTACATTACCCCCAGTAAGTAAACGATGGTAAAGACACAAATCCAGACGATATCTAGAAAGTGCCAGAATAGACTTAGGCAGTTAAAGCGCATTGCCATATTGTCGTTCAGACCTTTCATCGACAGTTGGTGATATGCTACCGCTAACCAAATCAGACCAAAGGTTACGTGCAGGCCGTGCGTACCAACCAACGTAAAGAATGCCGATAGGAATGCACTTGTTTGTGGACCATAGCCTTCTTCAATCAGGTGATGGAACTCATAGACCTCCATACAGATAAAGCCAAGACCAAGCGCGAACGTTACTAACATCCAACGTTTGAGACCAGCAACGTTGTTGCGCTTCATCGCGATAATGCCAAAACCAAATGTGATACTGCTAAACAGCAGCAGCATGGTTTCGACAAACACGAATGGGAGTTCGAAAATGTCTTTACCTGTTGGGCCCGCAATTGAATTGCTCGACAACACAGCGTATGTCGCGAACAAGGTCGCAAACAGTACGCAGTCACTCATCAGGTAAACCCAGAAACCAAATAGCTTGTTGCCATTCGCGTCATGGTGGTGATCATGGTCGTGATGTGCTGCGATATTAGTTTGCATACGTCACCTCCAGATCATCTTTACTTTCGCTGTCTTTCACTGAGTTTTTCTTCGCTTCTTCAAGCTGAGCTCGACGCTCGGCCTCAATTGCTTTGATCTCTTCAACTTCCACGTAGTAATCCACGTCATCGTTGTAACTGTGCTGAATACACGTCACGATAATACCGACCAAACTTGCTGCCGCTAGCCACCAGATGTACCAAATCATGCCGAAGCCAAATAGGAGCGACCAAGCCGACACGTAGATGCCTGTTGCCGTGTTTTTTGGCATATGAATACGTTCGTATTCCACTTCTTTAGTTGGATCGAACTCGCCACTTTGTTTCTGGTACCAGAAGGCATCCAGCACATCACCTTTTGGCAGGTGTGCAAAGTTGTAGAACGGCGGTGGAGACGATGTTGCCCACTCAAGAGTACGACCACCCCACGGATCACCAGTTAGGTCACGGTTTTGCTCGCGGTCACGGATACTCACGTAAATTTGGATGAACTGAGACAATACGCCCAGCGCAATCACAACCGTACCTGCTGCGGCAATCGATAACAGTGGGAAGTATTCAGGGTTGATGTCTTGGCTTAAACGACGAGTCATACCCATAAAGCCCAGCGCGTAAAGCGGTAGGAACGCCATTAAGAAACCAATAATCCAAAGATAGAACGCACGTTTGCCCCAAGTTTCATTCATGGTGAAACCTGTCGCTTTCGGGAACCAGTAAGTGATCGCAGCGAAACATCCAAACACCACACCACCGATGATAACGTTGTGGAAGTGAGCAATCAGGAATACTGAGTTATGCAGAACGAAATCTGCGCCCGGAACAGCCATTAGTACGCCTGTCATACCACCAACAGTAAAGGTGATCAGGAAGCCCACCGTCCACATCATTGGCGTCGTAAAGCGGATGCGGCCTTTGTACATGGTGAATAGCCAGTTGAAGATCTTCACCCCTGTTGGGATAGAAATAATCATCGTGGCAATACCGAAGAAGGCATTTACGTTCGCGCCAGATCCCATCGTAAAGAAGTGGTGTAGCCAAACGACAAACGCAAGAATCGTGATAACTACGGTAGCCCAAACTAGCGATGTGTAACCGAACAACTTTTTACGTGAGAAGGTTGCGGTGACCTCTGAGAACACACCAAAAATTGGCAAGATCAAAATGTACACTTCTGGGTGGCCCCAAGCCCAAATCAGGTTGACGTACATCATTACGTTGCCGCCAAGATCATTGGTAAAGAAGTGCATGCCTAGGTATCTATCCAGCGTTAGCAGAGCGATAGTCACCGTTAGGATTGGGAATGAAATGATGATCAAAATGTTTGCACACAGAGACGCCCAAGTGAAAACTGGCATCTTCATCATTGGCATAGACGGTGTACGCATACGCAAAATGGTCGCGAAGAAGTTCACGCCTGTTAACGTCGTACCGACACCTGATATCTGCAGCGCCCAAATCCAATAGTCGACCCCGACTCCTGGGCTGGCCTCAATACCTGAAAGCGGCGGATACGCTAGCCAGCCGGTGCGACCAAATTCACCTAAGCCGAGAGACATGTTTGTTAGAATGACACCAACAACAAACAGCCAAAAGCTCAAGTTATTCAGATACGGGAAAGCTACGTCACGCGCACCAATCTGTAATGGCACGATGATGTTCATCAGACCAATAACCAATGGCATCGCTACGAAGAAGATCATGATCACGCCATGGGCAGTAAAAATTTGATCGTAGTGATGCGGTGGCAAGTAACCTGCTTCACCCGCAGAAGAAAGGAGTTGCTGACTACGCATCATGACTGCGTCAGCAAAACCACGAACAAGCATCACCATCGCTACTGCGATGTACATGAAGCCAAGTTTTTTATGGTCTACTGAAGTAAACCATTCATTCCACAAATATTGCCACTTTCCGGCTTTAGTTACCGCGTAAACTACGGCTAAACCAACCAGCGCCACAAACGCTAAGGTGATGACGATAATAGGTTCGTGGAATGGAACTGAATCAAGAGTTAATCTTCCAAACATTACGATTATCCTTGGTTTTCAGGCAAACAGTTCATTGAACCAGGATGCTGAGTCACAACGTCGGTGAACAAGAACGGAGGAACGCTAGAGAACAAAGTGACTGGCTCTGCGATACTTGGCGCTGCCAGTGAGCTGTATTGCTCCCAATCTTCAATACGATCAGGGCTCGCCTTCACTTTCTGCACCCAATTTAGGAACGCAGCACGATCAGACATTGCTGAAGCTGTGAACTTCATTTGCGAAAAGCCTTCGCCGCTGTAGTTCGATGCAAAACCCTTGTAGTCACCTTCGTGGTTCGCTATCAGGTTAAGCTTGGTAACCATGCCTGGCATCGCGTAGATCTGTGTACCTAAGCGAGGGATGAAAAACGCGTTCATGATGTTGTCCGAAGTCAGTTTGAACTGCACTGGCACATCTTTCGGGAACGCCACATAGTTCACCGTCGCAATGTTTTCTTCTGGATAGATGAACAACCATTTCCAATCGAGTGACACCACTTCGATGGTCATTGGCTTAACATCACTTTCCAATGGTTTGGAGGGCTCTAGTTCATGAGTCGAACGCCATGTGATCGTCGCAAGAATCGCAATGATGATGATTGGAATTGTCCATACCACCACTTCGATTTTGGTCGAGTGTGACCACTCGGGTGCGTACTCTTCTTCAGTGTTAGAGGCGCGGTATCGGTAAGCAAAGTAAATCGTCATTAGAATCACAGGGATTACAACGATCAACATCAGCAAAAGAGCAGTAATAATTAGCTCTTTTTCCTGCACACCAATGGCACCTTTGGGGTCAAGTAAAGCTGAATTACATCCTGAGAGCATAAGTATGACGGACGCCAAACTTCCCCTCGACAAGATGCGTTTATATCTTGAGGCTTCCATTAACTTTCTCGATGGTTGTCTGGTTTCAAAACAAATGCCAATCACAGTAAATAAGGGCTCAGAAACAGCGCAGGGGAAATGTTTGATAAAAAGGCAAAAATTTTGATAAGTAGTTATTCTACTTACAAATTTTTCAGCGCCGTTATCAAGCATCTTAACCAGCTAGAATGAACAATTACTTGCTACGATTGGTATCAAGCTAAGAACCAGTTGTTATAGTCATTAGAATGTTTATGTGTTGAGCATGAGTAACGTCGGGATCAGAGCGAAACAAAACGGAATTGAGTGGAGATCAAAACCACACTATTAGTGTGAGTTTATTGTTACACTTTGAAACACAATGTTACATTTGGCGCATTATGAGGAGTAAAAAGTTAAAGCTCATTAGCCACAACTGGAAACTAACCTTCCATTAATGAAACTCACACTCTTTCAATAGGACATTAACCTCAACACGAACTTCACGTGCTTCACAGTTAATGTCTTTTGAAACAGACAGTTGCAAATTCATTTTGATGAGACTGACTATCAACTGCATTTACATAGATAGCTTGAGTACGAAGGGGAAATTAAAAGCGGAAAATTGTGATCAATATCAAATTAATGATTTCACTTAGTATTTGAGTGGTATTTACTTCTCATTATTTACTTTTGGCAAACCATTCGCAGGGCGAATCCAAATATGAGTAATAAACACTTACGTTGCCCAGAACTGGCTCTCGGAAAAATAGGAAATGTTGAAAGGGAAAGAAGCTTGTCATTCCGGTCTGTGGGACCTAACCCTAGAGCTTTTACATACGAATGCCGCCATCCACTTCTAAAACTCTGCCAGTAAAGTAATCACTCTCAAGAATGTATTTTACTGCATGCGCGATTTCACTTGTTTCACCCATCCTTCCAATTGGGATCATCTTTTCTAGCCGTTCTATGGCTTCTGGTTTCATTTGCTCTGCCATCGCGGTATGTACCACACCTGGTGCAATCGCCGCCGCGCGGATACCGTATCTTGCTAACTCACGGGCCCACGTTGTCGCCATGGTTGCGACCGCCGCTTTAGATGCAGAATAATTGGTTTGACCGATATTCCCTGCTCTCGCGACACTAGAAATATTGATGATAACGCCTTGTGAACCGCTCTCAATCATCTTGACGGCAGCTTCACGCCCACACAAAAATGTCCCCGTAACGTTGACGTTCATGACCAAGTTGAATTGATCCAAAGACATCTTACTGATCACGCCGTCTTTTGATTTTACAAGTAACCCATCTCTTAGCACGCCAGCATTATTGACTAGCCCATTGAGTTGGCCAAAATCTTGGATAACCGCGTCAAACGTGTTTTCAACGTCGATTTCGCTCGTTACATCCACTTGATAAGTCAACGCTTTTGCACTCAGCATTCGGCACTGCTCTTGTGTTTCCATTAAGCCACTAGCGTTTACATCCAATAATGCTAAATCTGCACCGGCTTGAGCAAGCGTAATTGCCATCATTTGCCCAAGTCCTTGCCCTGCACCTGTAATGGCAATGACACTATTTTTAATATCCATAGTTACTGCACTCCATCGCTAATAATGTTCCCTATTTCAAGCCTGTTTCGGTGGTCCGAAATGATGAGTTTTACTTCACCATTTCAGACGGCTTTGTAGCAAAACTCAGTCTAGCCTTTCTTACTCTTGTAAAACTCAAACAAGCTTGAGAAGTCGAGCTCGCCGTGGCCGCTCGCGTTGTGGAAAGAATATAAATTACGCGCCAGTGAGCCCATCGGAACCGAAGAGTGTGTTTGTAACGCCGCATCTAACCCCAAGCCGAGATCTTTTAGCATGAGTTTGCTCATAAAGCCCGGTTGGTAATCGTTGCTGGCTGGTGCACTGTCCATCACGCCTGGGCAAGGGTTGTAAAGCTCCAATGCCCAATTTCGGCCAGAGCTTTGCAACATGATGTTTGATAACACTTTGGGATCGAGCCCATGATCGATACCTAGATTTAGCGCCTCGCACGTACCAGACATTAAAATGCCGAGCATCAGGTTATTACAGATTTTCGCCATTTGACCATCGCCCGCTTTACCGGCATGGAAAACATTTTTGCCCATGTACTGCAAAATGGCATTGGCTTTAGAAAATGCTTCATCCGAGCCACCAACAATAAAGGTTAATGTCGCCGCTTTAGCGCCGGCAACACCACCCGAAACGGGCGCGTCGACAAACAGCACGCGTTTATTTGCCGCTTCATTGGCGACTAATCGCGCAGAGTCCGGATCAATGGTTGAACAATCAATCATCAAGGTACTTGGCGAGACAAGATTGAGGACACCTACGCCGCCGTGTAAGTCACCAAGATACACGGAACGAACGTGAGAACCTGCTGGTAGCATCGTGATGACTGTGCTTGCACCATCCACGACTTCCTCAATAGAGCTCGCCACCACCGCACCAAAAGGTGCAAGTTGCTTTGCCGCTTCGCTATCGACATCAAATACTTGCACGTTAAATCCAGACGCTAATAAGTTTTGCGCCATCGGATGCCCCATTCTTCCTAAACCGATAAATGCGATGGTACTCATGATCATTCTCCTTATTGACCAAGTGTTTGTTCACCCAAATCAGCAAGCGGATGTTCGTCATCCGGCCAAAGTGAGGTAAACAAGGTATCGATGACATCTTCATCGACTTCACTGACACTGTTAAACATCCAGTTAGGTTCGCCATCCCGGTCAATAAGCCGAGAACGGACGCCCTCTTTAAACTCACCTAATAAGGCGCTGCGAACCGATAAACTCAGCTCCAAGCGGAAGCAATCTGCAAGTGGTAAGCTGTGGCATTCTTTCACTTGTCTGAAGCAAATATGCGCGGTGATCGGACTGCCCGCGGCGAACGTTTGTTTCGCGTTTTCTATCCACTGACTGTTCCCTTCGATAGCCATGACTCGCTGTGCTATCGCATTAAGATCAAAGCCTTTGCACGCTTCCTCTATCTGATCTAAGTATGGACAAATTTGCGTGGTTGGTTTGCTATCAATAACCTGTTCTTCCATTAATTGTAGTAGCGCAGTTACCAACTCTTTCGCATCTTCTTTGCCCCACTGGAGCCGCTTTAGCTCATCCAGTAAGGTGGGATACTGCTCTTCCAACAGTAACCAATCGGCCAAACCAATAGTGACAGCGTCACTTGAATTCACCATTGAACCTGTCAATCCGAGGAATAAACCCACTTGCGGATCTATATGGCTTAAAAACCATGTACCTCCCACATCGGGATACAGTCCAATATTAATTTCTGGCATAGCAAGGCGTGATGTTGTTGTCACAACTTTATGGCTGGTTCCCATAAAAAGTCCCATTCCACCGCCCATGACAATACCTTCTCCCCAACCGATAATAGGCTTGTTGTAAGTGTGAATTAGATAGTCACACTCATACTCCAACGCGAAATAGTCCGTACAGAACTCTACGATTTTTTCTTTACTCTCGTTATGCATGACGTGATACATAGCTCGAACATCGCCACCAGCGCAGAATGCTTTTTCACCAGCGCCAGTGAGTACCACACAAGTCACATGCGGATCGTCTTGCCACTTGATAAGCTGATCGTTAAGTTGGACTAACATGTCATACGTCAATGCATTCAATGAAGCGGTGTTGTCTAACGTTGCGATACCAATGCGGTGCACGCCATCTAAGCACTCTATTTCACTGATGGTTACCATCCCTGCCATGTGGCCTCCTATCGGTTTTTCCATTGCGGTGGGCGTTTTTCTAAAAAGGCGCGAACACCCTCAACTTGATCTTCCGTATCAAAAAGATTCAGAAACAACTCTCGCTCTTTCATTAAGCCGTGCTTAAGTGGCGCAGAGCGCATATTTTGAATGAGCGCCTTACATGCGGCGACAGAAGATGGTGACTGGTTCGCAACAGATTCAGCAAGCTCCAACGCTTTACTTAAAGCTTCGCCTTTGGGAACCAACTCCTCAGCCAAGCCTAGTTCTTTTGCTTTGTCAGCGCTAACTTGTTCTCCACATAAAATGATGCGCTTTGCCCAGCCTTCTCCTACTAACGCTGTGAGGTTTTGGGTACCGCCAGCGCAGGGCAAAAGTCCGACTTTGGCTTCAGGTAAAGCAAGTACCGCTTGCTCTTCAACTACTCGAATATCACAAGCTAATGCCACTTCTAAACCTCCGCCCATGGCGTAACCATTAATAGCGGCAATGGAAACACCACGGAATTCCGAGAGTGTTTCAAAAGCTTCACCAAAGCATCGCGCCATGTCTAACGCAACCGCTTTGTCACCATCAGAAAATAGCTTGAGATCCGCACCAGCAGAGAAAAACTTTTCTCCACTGCCGGTTAAAACCAGTGCGTAGACCTGCTTATCATTGTTAAGTGTGAGTATCAGCGATTTCAGTACCTTGAGGCTCTCTGCTGTCCACGTATTGGCTGGCGGGTTGTTCATTGTCACCACCGCAACGTGATTAGTGATCGTATGTTGAATGGCTTCTTGGGTTAATGGCATATCTGAATCCTTTCTCAATGAGCAAATCCAATACTTCGCTACAGCAAGGTCGACTCCTCAGAGAGCAAACGGCGCGCGATGATTAAACGCATAATTTCGTTCGTTCCCTCCAGAATTTGATGCACACGCACATCTCTGAAATGACGCTCCATTGGATACTCTTTGATGTAACCATAGCCGCCATAAAGCTGCAGCGCTTGGTCGCAAACCTGAAAGCCCACATCGGTTGCGAACCGTTTTGCCATCGCGCAATAAGCAGTGGCATCTGGGTCATTTCGGTCGAGCTTGCTGGCGGCATAGCGCACTAACTGCCGCGCAGCCGCTAGCTCTGTCGCCATGTCTGCTAATTTGAATTGTAAGGCTTGAAACTGCGCAAGCGGTTTGCCGAACTGCTTACGCTCCTGAATGTACTGTGTCGCCTGTTCAAGGGCCTGTTGAGCCGTACCGACGGAGCAGGTCGCAATATTTATACGCCCTCCATCAAGCCCTTTCATCGCAAAGACAAAACCTTGCCCTTCTTCGCCCAGTAAATGGCTAGCTGGAATAACGACATTCTCAAAAGTAACCGCTCGTGTTGGTTGACTGTTCCAACCCATTTTGGGTTCTTTGCGCCCATAGCTGATGCCATCTGCTTGAGCAGGAACGACAAATGCAGACACGCCTTTGGCACCCGCTTCTCCAGTTCTCGCCATCACGACCAAAACATCTGTCTCTCCTGCGCCAGAGATAAAGGTTTTGCCACCGTTGAGCACATACTTATCCCCCTTTTTTGTAGCGGAAGTGGTCAGTGCAGCGGCGTCTGATCCTGCGTTGGGCTCGGTTAAGCAATAGGAGCCTAACCATTCCCCCGTAACTAACTTCGGGCAGAACTGCGTTTTGGCTTCATCGGTAGCAAAACTGGCTATCATCCAACTGACCATGTTGTGAATCGTCATAAACGCCGTAGTGGACGTACATCCCATGGCCAGTTGTTCAAAGATAATTGAAGTATCTAAGCGACTCAGCCCTAGGCCACCTTGCGCTTCTGGAGTGTAGAGACTGAGAAACCCCAGTTCCCCCGCCTCTCTCAATACGTCTTTGGGGAAGACCTGTTTTTCATCCCAATCCGCCGCCATCGGCGCTAAACGCTCATCGGCAAATTGCTGAGCGGTATCGACAAATGCACGCTGATCTTCATTAAGTTCAAAGTCCATAAAAACTCCTTCTATTCACTCAGCGCAGTTGGATGGTCAAATTAGGCCCCGTTGGAATATCGTCATCAAACCAACGCGCCGTCACCGTTTTAGTCTCGGTATAAAAACGTACCGCTTGTTTACCATACGCATGTAAATCACCATAGAAACTGCCTCTCCAACCAGTAAAGGAGAAAAATGGTAAAGGGACTGGAATTGGCACATTGATCCCCACTTGACCGACTTGAATGTCATGCTGATATTTTCTTGCAGCAGCGCCATTAGCGGTAAATATGGAAGTGCCGTTCCCGTATGGGTTGCGATTCACTAACTCAATGGCTTCTTGTAACGTATCCACTTCCATGCAAACCAAAACGGGGCCAAATATCTCTTGGGTGTAAATCGACATATTCGCTGTTACACCGCTAAACAAGGTTGGGCCAATCCAGTTTCCATCGGGAAAGCCTTCCACTTCACACTGACTGCCATCCAGTTCACACACTGCGCCCTGCTGCTTGCCATCTTCAATTAGGTCTAATACGCGTTGTTTGGCTTGTTCACTGATGAGTGGACCATAAGCAGCCAGCTCATCGTCCCAAGGCCCTGGGTGTACTTTCGCCATTGCCTGTTTGAGGTCTGTAATCCATTGTTTTGAATCGCCGACAAATACCGCAACAGAAATTGCCATACAACGCTGCCCCGCCGCCCCAACGGAGGACCCCACTAGGTTATTCACCACTTGTTCCTTGTTCGCATCAGGCATGATCACCATGTGATTTTTAGCACCAGCAAAAGCTTGAACGCGTTTAAAGTGTTTCGTACCCGTGGTGTAGATATAACGGGCAACAGGAACCGAGCCAACAAATGACACCGCTCGAATGTCAGGATGAGCCAGCAGAAAGTCGACTTGGTCTTTGCGACCATGAACAATTTGCAACACTCCTTTCGGCGCGCCAGCTTGCTCAAATAGTTCGGCTAAACGAATAGAGGTCAACGGCACTTGTTCGGAGGGTTTAAGCACAAACGTATTGCCCGCCGCGATGGCGATTGGGAACATCCACAACGGAATCATGGCAGGAAAGTTAAACGGCGTAATGCCGCAACACACACCTAGGGGCTGAATCATTGAGTAACTATCAATATCCGTGGCAACGTTTTCGACGGTTTCGCCCATCATATTGCTGGCAATGTTTGCAGCCTGCTCAACAACCTCTATGCCTCGCCACACATCGCCTTTAGCATCCGCTAAAATCTTACCCGTTTCATGAGAAAGCAGTGTGGCAAGCTCATCATGATGTTCTTTGAGAAGGTGCTGATAACGAAGCATGACTCTAGCACGCTCGGATACTGCCACTTTCTTCCAGGATTGGAATGTCTCTTTCGCATTATCAATGGCGGTTTCCATCTCGTGATCCGTTGAGCAGGGAACGTACGCAATGACATCATTAGTGGCGGGATTGGTCACCTCAACCCAATCCGAAGTTTGAGATTCACGAAACTCTCCACCAATAAACAAGGGAACCAAACGAGTCATCATTTACTCCTTTCTGATTTCAATTAAAGCGGTATTTCAATGCCTATCGCCGTTGCCTCTCCACCACCGATACAAAGTGACGCAACGCCTCGCATCACTTTTTTGGCGTCTAGATCACCGTCGGTACCTAAAGCTTGTAGCTGACGCAAACTATGAATCAATGTCACCAGAATTCGTGCGCCACTTGCGCCTATCGGATGCCCGAGTGCACACGCTCCGCCTTTAATATTGACTTTGCTCATATCAAGCCCAAGTTCTACTACCGCGATTTGTGTCACGACAGCAAAGGCTTCATTGATTTCCCACAGATCCACTTCGTCAATTGACCAATCCAACTGGGACAACAACTGTTCAATCGCATAAACGGGAGCCAAAGTATATTCAGCAGGTTTTCTGGCGTGTGTGGCGTGAGACTTGATAACGGCGAGTGGCTCAAGACCTTGGTGGAGCGCAGTCTCTTCATCCATTAGAACAAGCGCTGCAGCGCCATCGGAAATCGCACTCGAATTAGCAGCGGTCACCGTGCCTTTTTTATCAAATGCAGGTTTGAGTTGAGGGATTTTATCCAGATCAACCGAGCGCGGGTGCTCATCGTAATCCAGCGTTCCTTGTTCAGACTTGGTGTTGAATTCAATCGGTGACAGCTCGTCTGCAAATAAGCCTCGCTCTTGAGCTTCCAACGCACGTTTTGCCGACATCACTGCCCATTCGTCCATTTGCTCTCTGGTGAACTTAAGCCTGTCTGCGACGTGCTGAGCATAAACACCCATTAAGTGCCCTTCGTACGCATCTTGCAATCCATCGAGAAACATGTGGTCATACGTCGACTGGTGGCCCATGCGCATTCCCTTTCTCGCCTCTTTCAATAAATACGGCGCATTGGTCATACTCTCCATACCACCAGCAATGGCCGTTCGAATCGTTCCAGCTTTGATAAGATCGTGCGCCAACATGACGCTCTTCATGCCGGAACCACACACTTTATTGATAGTCGTGCACCCTACACTCATGGGTAAATCCGCACCAATTGCCGCTTGTCTCGCCGGGGCTTGCCCACAACCAGCAGGGAGCACACATCCCATGAAAACTTCATCTACAGACGTCACATTCACTTCATGCGTCGCAGCCTTTATCGCTAGTGCACCTAATTGGGGAGCGGAGTAAGTTTGCAACTTTCCTTGAAAGCGCCCGATCGGCGTTCTTTTCGCGCTGACAATCCAGATGTCTTTTTCCATGATTCGCATTCCCTTGAGGTATATGTGAACACTAGACTGACTGATGACGCCCCTGCATGACATTACTCACCAAGTGCTACGCCAGTCTTTGTCGCCCTTTCTCACTGACAAACTTTCATACTGCGATTTCTTGACGTTTACGTAAGCATAGCACTAGCCTTTACAATGAGATGAAAAAACACACCAAGTAGGCGTTTATCTTTCAAAATTTGCGTTCGGCCTTTCCGTTGAAGGTTCGATTTCCAGAAACTGGATTTTTATTCGAGGTAAGTATGTTATGGAAAAATACAAGATCAGTGACCTCGCCAAGGAGTTTGATATTACCACTCGCAGTATCCGGTTTTATGAGGACGTAGGTCTGATTGAACCAGAGCGAAAAGGCAACATGCGCGTTTATCAACGCAGAGATAAAATTCGTCTCAAACTGATTTTAAGAGGGAAACGGCTCGGTTTTTCACTGGCAGAAATTCGTGAACTTTTCGAGCTCTATGACATGCAACAAACCGAAGGACAGTTATTGAAAATGCTCAATATCATTGAAGAGAAACAAGCCGTCCTACAACAGCAACTCAATGACATCAGCGTCGTAATGGCAGAGTTGAATGCCGCTAAAGAACGCTGTATTCAAACACTCAAAAGCAAAGAGACATAACCGCTATACTCAAATAGCGACGCTGCAATCGGCTTTTCCACCTTACCTCTGATATCGGGAGACGTTATGAAAAGCACCTACGCCCCACTCAATTTCGGACTTGGTGATACCATCGATATGCTCCGAGACCACGTTAATGCCTTTTCTACGGAACATATTGCTCCCATCGCCGCAGATATAGACCGCGATAACCAGTTTCCAAACCATTTGTGGCCTTTGTTTGGAGATATGGGGTTGCTCGGTGTCACCGTCGATGAAGAATTTGGTGGTGCAGGCATGGGATACCTCGCTCACGTTGTTGCAATGGAAGAAATCAGCCGTGCCTCTGCATCTGTCGCTTTAAGCTACGGCGCTCATTCTAACCTGTGCGTCAATCAGATCTTTCGCAATGGCACGCCTTCTCAACGCAAGAAATACCTTCCCAAACTCATTGATGGTACGCACGTTGGCGCCCTAGCTATGAGTGAGCCCAATGCCGGTTCAGACGTGATAAGCATGCAACTGAAAGCGGAGAACAAGGGTGACCATTTTGTACTGAATGGCAACAAAATGTGGATCACCAACGGTCCCGACGCTGACATAGTGGTGCTTTACGCTAAAACGGATGTCAGCGCAGGTTCGCGAGGTATTACCGCATTCATTGTTGAACGCAACGTCGAAGGTTTCAGCCATGCTCAAAAGCTGGACAAACTAGGTATGAGAGGCTCGAACACTTGCGAACTTGTATTTAACAATTGCGTAGTGCCGAAAGAGAATATTCTTGGCGAGCTGAATCAAGGCGTCGAGGTGTTAATGAGTGGACTAGATTACGAGCGCGTCGTCCTCGCTGCCGGACCACTCGGGATAATGCAAGCTTGCATGGACATTGTGGTCCCGTACGTACATGAACGAGAGCAGTTTGGAAAATCCATTGGCGAGTTTCAGTTAGTTCAGGGCAAGATCGCCGATATGTACTCTCGAATGAGTGCAGCAAAAGCGTATGTATATACCGTCGCAGCGGCTTGTGATCGAGGTAACGCAACACGCAAAGATGCCGCAGGAGCGATTCTGTACAGTGCAGAACTCGCCACACAAATGGCACTTGATGCAATACAGTTGCTCGGTGGGAATGGCTACATCAATGAATACCCTGCCGGTCGTTTGCTACGTGATGCAAAGCTTTATGAAATCGGCGCGGGTACCTCAGAGATTCGCCGCATGTTAATAGGCCGAGAACTGTTCGAAGAATCTCGCTAAAGGAACATACGACAAGGAAGTCATTATGGCCATTATCAAAAGTAAAACTAAGCCAACTGACGAGTTATTTCTTTCCAATAAAGCTGCGATGGAAACGTTGGTCACTCAACTGAATCAACATATCGAGACCATCAAACAAGGAGGCGGTGAAAAAGCCATTCAGCACCAGAGGCAAAAAGGAAAACTCCCCGCACGAGAACGCATCGCGCGCTTGCTTGATGACAACACTGATTTTCTTGAAATTAGCCAGTTTGCCGCCTGGCAAGTGTATGACGAATCCATCCCCTGCGCTGGCGTTATCGCCGGCATTGGTTTCATAGCGGGGATTCAATGTATGGTCATCGCCAACGATGCTTCGGTAAAAGGCGGAACCTACTACCCACTCACGGTAAAAAAACACCTTAGAGCGCAAGAGATAGCCCAACGTTGCCAACTCCCCTGCATATACTTGGTGGACTCCGGTGGCGCAAATCTCCCTCATCAGTCCGACGTCTTCCCCGACAAAGAACACTTTGGTCGCATTTTCTTTAACCAAGCGAGGATGTCAGCAAAAGGCATCCCTCAGGTTGCTGTTGTGATGGGGCTTTGCACTGCTGGGGGCGCATATGTTCCTGCCATGGCGGATGTGTCCATTATGGTCAAAGAGCAAGGCACCATATTTTTGGCGGGACCGCCTCTGGTGAAAGCGGCCACTGGCGAAGTCGTGACGGGTGAAGAGCTCGGCGGTGCAGACGTGCATTGTCGTAAATCTGGTGTTGCTGATTATTACGCTGAAAATGATGAGCATGCCCTAATGCTTGCCCGAGAAGCCATTGCCAATGCCAATGCCAATAGAGCGAAACCGATTAAGCCGGAAAACACCGTGCTACCTCCCCGCTACGATGCTGAAGAAATCTACGGAATCGTGAATGCCAACTTACGACTATCATTCGACGTCCGAGAAATCATCGCCCGCATCGTCGATGATTCTGATTTCGACGAATTCAAAGCCTTGTACGGCAGAACGTTAGTGTGTGGCTTTGCTCGCGTTCACGGACACTTGATCGGCATTGTGGCAAACAACGGCATCTTGTTTTCTGAATCGGCACAAAAAGGCGCGCACTTTATTGAACTTTGCGCCAAACGGAAAACACCGCTTCTCTTTCTCCAAAACATTACCGGATTTATGGTTGGGAAAAAGGTGGAAGAAGAAGGCATCGCAAAACATGGCGCCAAGCTGGTGATGGCCGTCGCTTGTGCTGACGTACCAAAGTTTACCGTAATCATCGGTGGGTCGTACGGCGCTGGCAATTATGGCATGTGCGGCCGAGCTTATGATCCAACCATGATGTGGATGTGGCCGAACGCTCGTATTTCTGTGATGGGCGGAGAACAAGCGGCAGGCGTCTTAACACAAGTTCGAAAAGACGCGAAGGAACGCCAGGGAGAAGCGTGGTCAGAGCAAGAAGAACACACTTTTAGAGAATCAATCATAGACTTGTATGAAACACAAGGACATCCCTATTTTGCGAGCGCTCGGCTATGGGATGACGGAATTATTGACCCCAAACAAACGCGTCAGGTGTTGAGTCAAGCGCTAACGGCAGCATTAAATGCCCCCATTCCTGATAGCGAGTTTGGCGTCTTCAGAATGTAAATATCCAGAGATAAATTAAGGAAGTAAGTATGCAGGAAATGCAACCAAGCATTATTCCCAACGCCCAAAGACAAGATGATGTTCTTTGGCATGTCGATGACAATGGCGTAGCGACCATCACTCTAAACAGAACAGCCAAGCACAATGCTTTTGATGCTTGTACGATCGACTTGCTGATCCACCGCCTAGATTATCTCGCTTTACGAACGGATGTGCGATGCTTGGTATTAAAAAGTAACGGCAAGCACTTTTCATCCGGGGCCGACCTGAATTGGATGCAGTCGATGGCCGACAGCACGAGGCAAGATAATTTCGTTGATGCCCAAAACTTGGCAAGACTCATGGAAACACTAGATTCGTTCCCTCAACCCACCATCGCGGTTGTACAAGGCTCCGCTTATGGCGGCGCGCTGGGATTGATTTGTTGCAGTGATATCGCCATCGCGAGCCAATGTGCCAACTTTTGCTTAAGTGAAGTTAAGCTTGGTTTAGTTCCGGCAACCATTGCACCCTACGTCATGCGCGCGATGGGGAATCGACAAGCTAGACGCTATATCTTAAGTGGTGAAGTCATTTCAGCCGAGGATGCCGAACGGTTTGGTATTGTGCATGAAGTGAAAGAAGCCAAACAACTTGAAAGTGCGGTCGATAGCGTGATCAAGACGTTACTACTTAATAGCCCAGATGCGATGCGTAAAGCAAAAACGCTCTGTCACCAATGTCATCAAAACCCGATCGATCAACAACTGATTCACTATACCAGCAAGCTCATTGCGGACATTAGGGTATCGCCACAAGGCCAAGATGGCTTGCAAGCGTTTCTTGAAAAACGAAGCCCAAGTTGGGTAACCAAATCACAGGACAAGTAATGCTGCCTTCCAAAGTAAATATTGTCGAAGTAGGTCCACGAGATGGGTTGCAAAATGAGTCTCCTGTTGCGACCCAGACTAAAATCCGGTTGATCAACTTACTCTCTGATACTGGGCTAACGCATATTGAGGCGGGCTCTTTTGTTTCGCCCAAATGGGTGCCACAAATGGCGGACTCAACAGAGGTCATGAAAGCAATAACAAGGCGAAATCATGTTACTTATTCTGCCCTGACACCAAACCTAAAAGGCTTCGAACAAGCCTTGGAGGCTGGTGCCAATCAGGTCGCAATTTTCACTTCATCATCAGAAGGATTCTGCCAACACAATATCAATTGCTCGATTGCAGAAAGTTTAACTCGCTTCGAGCCTGTAATGCGATTAGCCACCAAACACGGCATCCCTGTTCGAGGTTATCTATCCTGCGTTGCCGATTGCCCTTACGACGGTCCGACAGACCCTAAACAGGTAGCGAGCGTGGTCAAGTCACTCATCGATTTAGGGTGCTATGAAGTATCCCTAGGCGATACCATCGGCACAGGCACGCCAAATCGAATTGCAGCCATGCTGGAAGCCGTCATGTTGGTTACACCTCTCCCCCAACTTGCTGTCCATTTCCACGATACATGGGGACAAGCGCTCGCCAATATTCATCAAGCATTAAGTATGGGCATCAATACCATCGACAGTAGTGTAGCTGGGCTAGGTGGATGCCCATACGCTCATGGGGCCTCGGGGAATGTCGCGACGGAGGATGTACTGTATTTATGCCAAGGATTAGGGATCGAAACGGGGATCGACTTGGAGCTGTTAGCAAAAGCTGGCTGGATGATCAGCGAAGAGCTTAATCGAGAACCTACGTCAAAAGTATCGCTAGCTTTGCGTAACCGTATGACATCTCTAACATAAGACGTTTATTAAACCTCGTAGTTTGCTTTAATACCAATATCAAAATGAAGTGGCATCCGCCACTTTGATATAGACAGGAAACCCATAATTAAGCCAGACAACCCTGTTGCAATATTCGCTACCGTCAGTATTTCGAAACAAAACGCAAAGGTTGCGATGGCAAGTAGCACTGGCACCGCTTTCAAGCCTGGAACTTTAAAACAAAAGGACTCTTTCAGCGCCACACCGGAAAAAGTGACAAAGACAAAACCAAGAGAAAGCCACACGCGGGATAAGTCTGGATCGCTCACCATGAAGAGCAGTCCCACCCAAGTTGACCAGCTGATGACAGTACGCACAGTTTTACTGTAGACATGGATATTTGCTGCAGTTAATACACCTGCAATGGCGATGATCAGCAACACATTTCGATCATAAAATGCCGAACCTTCAATAAGGTGCAAACCCGATATCGTCATCGCGATAAGTCCAAAGGCAAATACGCTAATTCCTAAACGGTATAAACAGACACTTAAAATATCTAAAAAGTCTAGTGATTCCTGATACTCAGTATTGGCCATGCTTCACTCCTAAATTGTTCCCTACCCAAACCTCTTGAAGCTACCTAGGGATAGACAAACGAAATCGACCGCCAGTACGATAAATAATAAGAGAGAATAAGATAAGCACACAGCCTACTAGCTTATTTGCCGTTAGCACTTCGCCATACCACAGCACGCTTAGAATGACGGTCCAAACTGGCTCTAATATCATGATCAAGGCAGCATTACCTGCCTGAACAAATTTTTGCCCCATGGTTTGCATTACGTAACGCAAGCTCGTCGCTAGCAAGGTGCTCAACGCGAACCACCACCAAATGGAGGAGTCAACCTCTGCCGGAAAAGACTCCATAAAGAAAGAAACCAACAAACCTAAACAACCAGCAGAAAAAAGCTGCACGCAAGTAAGCAGCAACACAGGTAGTTTTTGAGAGTATTTGCTGTTCACATTAAAATGAAGCGCCAAAACCAGTGCTGCACCAAGAAACCAAAATTGACTGGCCGATTGTTTCCAGCCACCAACTAAAGAGAGACAGGCGAGCCCTAATACCGCGATAGGCAAAGAAAGCCAGAAAATTCGTTGTGGTCGTTGACGAAACATAACCCACGCAACAATAGGCACAAATAGCATGGAGAGACTCATGATAAATGCGCCTTCCCCAAGCGTGTCGCTGATGGAGATGGCGTAAATCCATGTCATAACGGCACTACCTAACAGTAGCCCGACACCACCAGCAGAAAGCACATCTCTCAAATTCGCTTTCAACAAAGGTCGATAGCACAACGGCAGCAGACAGAGCGATGCAATAGTAAATCGCGCCCCGATAAAGCCGAAAGGTGGTAAACCCTGTATTGTTTCCTTAGAAAAGATCCAACCAAGTGCCGCGATCATCGTTGTCGCAACCAGAATAACCGTCGCTTTGCGTTCTGAGTTAAACATAAGTACTCACAAAATATGGAACACAGTATCGCAGCAAGGGAAGTTTGCTGCGCTGTTGTATCAATTTGAAAGGAGTTTCTGTCGAGCGGAAGTGAAAGCCCGACTCTCTCCTATGTTGTTAAGCAGATTGAAGTTCTGCGGTCGGATACATTAAAGGCAGGTAAAGTCTTAAGGCAAGCGTTTTCGTATACTAAATTGCCTAAGCATCTTATGCACTAAACAAACTGGCTAAAACTTGGACCGGATGTCGAACGATCTCCCCTTCAAAACGCTTAACTTGACTGCGGCAGGAGTACCCCGTGGCTAACACACGCTCAGTGGGCAGGTTCTTTATATTCGGTTTCCAACTCAGCTGATAAATAGCTTTAGACGTACTTTTCTTATCCACTTCATGGCCGAATGTCCCCGCCATACCGCAACATCCCGTAGGTATCACCTGCAGCTTTAAGCCAAAGTGATGAAAAATAGACTGCCAAGATTTCTCAGTCTGCGGTATTTTGGTCTTTTCTGTGCAATGCGCCATCAAATACCAAGGTTCTTCGTCTGATACACTTACTGGCAGCCATTCATTGAGTGTATCCACCAGCCACTCATGAGCCGTATAAACTGTAAACTCGCCCCGCTTTTCTTTTAGAGCCTGACGGTATTCATCGCGATAACAGAGTACTAAGGCTGCATCGATACCGATCATAGGAATTTCAAGCTCAGCAACTTGGTTGAGAAAATCCGAGGTGTTTTGTGCATTTCTGGCGAATGCCTTAAAGAAACCTTTTACATGTTGAGCTTTCCCATTAGGTTTGAAAGGCAGAACAACAGGGTGTTTCCCTAACCGCTGCAATAACTGAATAAAGTCCGAAACCAACTCGGCTTCATAAAAGCTGGTAAATGGATCTTGAACAATCAAGACGTAATTTTGCTTCACTTCTGGGGAAAGCGATTCTAGATACGCAAAGTCGAACGGGCTCACGCCAAGTGCCTGACATCGACTTTGCAACGTAGGGATAGATAGCACTGGCGAATCAACAAAACCGATGGATGTCTCTAATACTTGCGTAACAGGCCTACTAGATGCAATTTGATTAACCAGCTTGGGAGCTTTTGCCATAATCGGCAGCAGTTGCTCAATATTCGACACCAGATAGTCGCGCAGAGGTCTGCGATAACGCGAGTGATAGAGGTGTAAAAAACGTGCTCTAAAATCAGGCACATCAACTTTTACAGGACACTGACTCGCACATGCTTTGCACGCTAGACAACCGTTCATCACCTCATAAACTTCATGCGATAAATCATCAAATGCGGGGCGAGATATCAACTTACTCAGCTTCTGAGTCAAAAGCTTAACCGATAATGTTTGATTGAGAAGCTGTTGTTCGTTAGCGAGCAAATCGAAGCCACTATCATTAAGGCGACGCAGCCATTCACGCATTATCCCTGCCCTCCCTTTCGGAGAGTGGCGACGATCGGCTGTTACTTTAAATGATGGACACATTGGGCTATCAGCATCGTAATTAAAACACAGCCCATTGCCATTGCAAGACAGCACGGGCTTAAGCGACTCTCGGACCTCTACGGGGATCTGACGATCATAGTAGCCACGCTTGGTCGCTGTGACTTTTACCATTTCAGCGTCGCTATTCAGTGGCGTGCAAATCTTGCCCGGGTTCATTTTATTGTCGGGGTCAAACGCCGCTTTAATACGCCTTAATTCAGTAAAGAGCTCATCACCAAAGAAGGCAGGTCCATATTCTGAGCGATATCCTTTACCGTGCTCTCCCCACATTAAACCATTGTATTTTGCCACCAGCGCGACCACATCATCGGACAGTTGATGCATCAACGCTTCTTGTTCGGGGTCACACATATCGAGCGCCGGACGCACGTGAAGGACGCCAGCATCTACATGCCCAAACATGCCATAATGCAGGTTATTGCGGTCTAGCAACGTACGAAATTCCGCGATAAAGTCCGCTAAATTTTCAGGCGGCACACAGGTATCTTCCGCGAATGCAATCGGCTTTGCCTGACCTTTGGTCGCGCCAAGCAGCCCAACCGCTTTCTTGCGCATACCATAAATGGCTTGGATGTCTTGGGGTTCACGACAGACTTGATAACCTATGATACCACTGCGTCGGTGAGCCATTTCTTTATCGAGAATTGAAAGTAAGCGTTCAACTTTATCCTCAATATCATCGTCGTGACTGCCTGCGAACTCGACAAAGTTAATCCCTTGCATCTCTTTGCCCCGCACATCTGAGATCGCATGTTTTACCGAGTGCCAGACAATGTCTTCTCTTGCAAGATTGAGCACCTTTGCATCAACCGTCTCTACCGATAGCGCCTCTGCTTCGACCATCAAGGGAGCATTTCGCAATGCAGAATCAAAGCTATCGTATTTAACGTTCACTAACCGTCGCGTGGTAGGTATTCGCGTAAGATTGAGCTTGGCTTCAGTGATAAAAGCTAACGTACCTTCAGAGCCACATAATATTCTCGTGACGTCAAACTCTTCACTCTTGTCGTTGATGGCATTTTTTAGGTCATAACCAGTAAGAAATCGATTCAGAGGAGGAAACTTATCCAGAATCTGTTGACGCTTGTCTCGACAAACTTTCTCTGTAATTTTTAACGCTCGCGATACTACATCGCTGTTTAACCATTTGTTTTGTTGAATAGCTTCGGTATCGAGCACCGAACCATCCGCCAATACCGCTTTGAGCGCCAACACATGATCCGAGGTTTTACCATATTGCAAAGAGCCTTGGCCTGATGCATCGGTATTAATCATCCCACCTAATGTTGCGCGGTTGCTGGTCGATAGATCTGGAGAGAAGAAATAACCATGAGGGCGAACGATGTCGTTGAGTTGATCTTTGACTATCCCAGTTTCCACTCTCACCCAGCCTTCCTGCTCGTTAATCTCTAACACTCGATTCATGTAGCGAGACAGATCAACCACGATCCCCGAGTTCAATGATTGTCCGTTGGTGCCCGTTCCGCCTCCTCTGGGCGAAAAGGTCAGGTGCTTAAATTCATCATGTGCACTGACCTTGCCAAGTATTACCACATCATGATGGTTGGCAGGAAAGACGACCGACAAAGGAAGTTGCTGGTAGACGCTGTTATCAGTCGCCATGCTCAATCGAGTGGTATAGCGGGCATCAGTATCCCCCTTGAAACCAAGCTGTTTAAGGGTGTTAAAGAACTTGATAACCACAGGATCAGAGGAACCCTGTAGCGGAAGTGCAGGAAGCATAATTTGAATCAGTGCCTTACGGTTGTCTTTTTTAGGTTGGTAACATGAATGCGGAGTTAAAAGCGGTAGAGGCGCTTGGGGTTATCGACCAGAATCTTGCCAAACAGTGTCGTATCTTGCGTCCAGTACCACAAGGTATCTAACAACTGGCCATCATTTGGCATCTCAGCAGCAAAACATGGGTGAGGCCAATCCGAGCCCCAGACGCATTGCTCTTCATTCGCTTCTAACAAAGCTTGAGCAAACGGAGAAACGTCATCATAAGGCGGCAATTGAGGTGACAAACGATACGGCGCCGACAGTTTTGTCCACACTTTCCCTTCGGCCTTAAGCTTCAATAAGGTTTGAAAGCCAGGATGAGAAACAAGCTTGCTTGTTGGCATATGTCCAAGATGATCAATCACTACGGGTACTGGTAAAGCCCTTAATCGCTGATATAAGTCATCAAACTGCGAAACATCAATTAAGCATTGAAGGTGCCAGTGTCGCTCTGCAAGGCGAGCCGCTAAACGTTCAACATCACGCCACTCAATACCGCCTTTAAACAGCAAATTCATCCGTACACCACAAAAACCGGCTTCTTGTAGCTCATCCAGCGTTTGCTCGGACACATCCGCATCCACGACCGCAACGCCTTTGTAATCGTAACCTTGCTGGCGCAAATACCGTAATGTATCAAGATGCAACTGGTTGTCATTGCCATACACACTCGGCTGAACCAGCACGCCATGACGGATGCCTAATTGCTGGTGCAAATGCAGGTACGCGCCGATGCTGGCATCAGGTGGCGTGTAGGTTCGCGTTTCACAGTACGGATAACGTGAAGAAAAAACGTGGGCGTGACAATCAACCGCGCCTTCAGGAATCGCGATTGTTGGTTTATGTACCAATGGGTCCGCCGCTTCACAAAATGGAATTATGCTCATCGAAAATCATCCTGTCAGAAAGGTAGAGGTGCCATAAACGAAAGCACCTCTTGAAGACTTAACTAAAGTTCTCACTCAACCAGTTCGCGATCACGCCAGAGAACTGAATAAACTTAGGATCTTCGTCCAACATCCATTCGGTGTGACCGCCTTCAGGCAGTAGGAAAAGAGATTTCGGCCCAGGGTATTTCGCGTACAGCGACTTTGCTTCGGTCACTGGGTGAAGGTCGTTTTCTGCACCGTGCGCAATCAAGATTGGCGCGTCTGCAAATCGCTCGTCCAGTAGAGCTTCCGGTTTGAAATTGATGAGAGAATCCGCAAAATCCAGATCAGATGTCACGCCGTAACCCGGCGCTTTGACCAGTTCAGTGAATACATATTCGCGGCTTACTGGGTCAAGCGGGTAGATTTCAAATGGATCAATCCCCTGCTTTTCTCCACCAAGAGCAAGGCGTGTACGCTCTTCTAACATAAATTGACGGAACGCTTTCCAACCGTGCTCGCCACGTTGAGCAACCTGAACACGTACCGCATCATAAAAGCCGTTCATGGAGATAAGGCCATCAATCGCATCTTGGCAAACTCGGTAAGCATCAAGAATTAATCCCCCCGCCATGCCCCAGCCAGCCAGTACGACTTTGCGGCCTTCCTCGTTAGCGCGCTGTTTCACAACCGCAACCGCATTAGCGATGTCGCGTACTTGTTCATCCAGAATAACTCGCTCACGAATGCCTTCAGATTCACCAAAGCCACGGTAGTCAAATCCGAATACTGTGAAGCCCTTTGCAGTTAAGGCTCTCGCGTAACGCTCTGGGTGAATATTTTTTTGCCCAGTAAAGCCTGAGCAGACAATAACGATCGGTAAGTCTGGGTTGTTAACGTTCTCGTCAGTAAAGAAAGCGCCATCAAGGCGTAGACCATCACTAATTACTGGGGCTTTTTGTTCAATCATAATTATCTCGTCCAAATGAATGTGTATGCTCGACAAAGAACTCCTTGTCTTAAGTCACATCATGTTCGAATTTTGATAGCAATAATTTAACAATTGCGACATTCTTATCCAGAAATACGACATAGATGAACTGCCCACTTGGTGACCACAGAGAATGAAAACGACACACACGTATCGCATTGGTTTTTTCCTTATTCCTGATTTTTCGATGCTCTCTTTTTCGGCGGTTATCGAACCTCTTCGAATGGCCAACCGCCTCGCTGGTTGCGATTTGTATCAGTGGGATATTTATGGATTCGAAGATAAAGAAGTATCGGCCAGTAATGGCGTTTCATTCTCGCCAACACAGTCAGTCAACAACATTGCCCATTTAGACTTGCTGCTGGTTGTAGCAGGTATTGGTGCCCACGTTGCTGCTGCGAGTGGCTCGGTGAATCAGTGGTTAAAGCAAGCGCTTCGTCAAGGTATCGCCGTGGGCTCGACTTCGACAGGCAGCGTGTTGTTAGCAAAAGCTGGCCTGTTAAAAAACAAAACGTGTACCGTGCATTGGGAGTCCGCCAACAGCCTGGCAGAGGAGTTTCCAAACATTAACGTGACCAGTGAGTTGTACGAATTCGACCCACGCACACCAACTTGTTCGGGCGGCTTAGCTGGTTTGGATATGATGCTTCATTTAATTACAAACCAACATGGGAGCGACTTGGCGAATCAAGTGGCAGAGCAATGCATTCACCCTGCGATTCGACCCGCGCATGATAAACAGCGGATGTCGTTAATCCGTAAACACAACATCCGCCACCCGCGCCTGCTCGACGCTGTAGAGATCATGGAGGCCAACATGGAAGAGCCGCTAAAATGCTATGAAATTGGCGAACAAGTAGGATTATCGGTCAGGCAGATGGAAAGGTTATTTTTACAATACTTACAAGACAAACCAGGCAATTACTACCTTCAACTGCGCCTAGAGCGCGCTCAACATTTGTTGTTGCAAACCATGCTGTCCATCACCCAAATCAGCACCGCTTGTGGGTTCAGTTCTACATCGTATTTTGCGCGCTGCTACAAAAAACGCTATGAAAAAACGCCGCGTGAAGAGCGACGTTTAGCTTAAGATTGAGTAAGAGAAGAGAAGTTCGATCTCTTCGATCTCTTCGATCTCATAGTGACGAGCCAGGCGACGTGTCAGACGGCTTGTCAGACGGCTTGTCAGACAAAGTACCTTGGTAAAGCAGTGATAGCCAAGCAAGTACCTGCTCTTTGCTGGCTTTATCAAGTTGCAAACAGCCCTCTTCTATCGCTGACACGCGTGAAGCGGACAATTCTTTCTCTGCCAAAGTGCGAAACTTACCTCGCATCTCGTCTCGACTGAGCGGATTTTCAGGATTACCTCGCGCAATACAGGGAGGCGAAGTCAGTTTGTCGCCATTTTTCAACGTCACCACGACATGCGCCCAGCGTTCGGCTGGAAACTTATCATTGTAAGCGGGCTCTTCAATTAACCTCATCCGCTCCGTAAGTGCCAAGCGAGCAGGATCTTTCAGCCCTTTGGTGACGGCTTCTACCGTGACCGTATTATCAATAACCGCACTCGCGACTGAAAATGGCAAACTGTACTGAGCCTGCTCGGTTGTCTCTGGGCGCTTGGTATGCAGGCACACCGCCTGGTGAAAGCTGTGAACTTCGATAAGTTCAATCTCATCAGGTTCTAGTTTATTTTCTTGTTGCAGCGCTCTCACTGCTTCAACCGCGGGTTGAGCCCAACGACAAACCGGATACGGTTTAAAGTATTGCTCCAGGATATACCAGCGCTGCCCTAAATCTGCCCACAAAGCGTGAGTTTGTTGGTCCAGCAGAGTCACGGCTGGCGCGCCAGTAAAGCCCTCTTCTGCTAGCTCAGTACTGGCGAAGCCCGCCATCGCTCCCCAGCCAGAGCCGTCTTTGAGCATGGTTGGATGTTCAATACAACGCATCATTTGGCTGCGCGGGCCATAGAACTCGGCAATGCCGAGCGCATGCTCTGTTTGTGCCTCCGTTAAGCCTTTTCTTCTTGCAGACACCGCAGCGACGCCCAACGCATTCCAAGCACCAGAAGTATGATAATCACAAGCGGTTTGATGCAGCGCGATTCCGGCGCGAGTTGCTATTTCGTAGCCAATGACGAGGGACGTTAATAACTCTTCTCCCGTAACTGCTGACTCATACGTACTGGCGAGCAGCGCCGGCAAAACAGCGACGCCAACATGGCCTTTCGTCAGGACTTGGCCGTCGTGCGCGTCCATACTGTCAATCAACATGCTGCCATATAGAGTCGCCCCACAACCACTGGCCGTGTGATCAGAAAACAGCATTGGCGTATCACCGGCAAACTGCTTCTGCGCGAGTTTGGCTACCATGTTTTGCAGCTGCGTCGCTTTACCAGCTGCCGCGACACCTAACAAATCCAAGACGCAATATTTCGCTTGTTCAATAACGTCAGCAGGAAGCTGTTCAAAGGTTAATTCGTGAATAAATCGATGAATAGATTGCATCGTCTACTGCTCCAGTTTTAGCGTTTTGCCTTCGACAATAGCGTTGTGATCAATGGTGTATTGCTGTCTCGCACGGTAGGCAGCTCGAATCTGGCTTTGTCAATATCGTCCAATGACAAGGTTGCAGTTATCAAGGTTTCACCGTCTTCTGCCTGCGCCAATAGCTCACCCGTTGCAGACAAAATACAGCTTCCTCCCCAAAACCACGCTTCGCCCTCTGGCCCGTAACGATTGGCCATCAAAACTGGGGTTCCGTAGAGCACCGCATAGAATTTAACGTTAACTAACCAGTTGTCTTCGTTGGAAAAGTCTTTACTGACAATACTGCTGGCCGAGTTGATCGGCGCGAGCAAGATTTCAGGCTTATCGAGTAGCGCGCAATGAACCAAAGGTGGGTTCCATAAATCGGCACAAATTAAAACCGAGCCTCGCCAATTTTCATCAAGACAAACGCTGGTGGTGGCATCTCCCGAATGAAACCACTTGCCCTCTTCAAGCCCACCATAGGTTGGTAAATTGATTTTGCGATGCACAGCAACCACCGTACCACCGAGCAACCAAGCCATCGCGTTGTAGTACTCTCCCGGCGCGGCCTGTTCCACAAAGCCGACAATTACGGACATGTGCGGCGCAAGTTGCGCAAGCTCTTTAAGCCGAGCATCATCACGCTTCATGGCGACTTCACGCACTGAGGATTGGAGCTGGTATCCGGTCAAGGAGAGTTCAGGAAATAGCAATAGCTGCGACCCCAAGGCCGCAGCTTGCTTTATGTAATCCTGATGAGTATTCAGATTGGCATTCACATCGCCTAACTGGGCGTTGATTTGGGCCACACTGACTTGCAGGATAGTCATGGTATTACCCCAAGTTATGCTCAGATAGGAACTGGCTTGCGACTTCTGAGATCGAACGTCGCTCCACATCAACTTGTTGATTCAATGTCGACATCGTATCGCCATCGATCGCCGCTGAAAGCGCGTTCATTTGCTCGGCAAGCTGAGGGTTCGCATCTAGCGTTTCTTGGCGAACCACAGGAGTGATCGCGTAATCAGGGAAGAACTGTTTGTCATCCGTTAAAACGGTAAAACCAAATGCTTTGATACGACCATCTGTTGCAAATACAAGCGCAGCATCGACTTCTTTCCCTTTCAGCGCATCATAAGTTAACCCCGTATCCATGCGTTTCACTTGGTCTCGTGACGCTTTGAATTTGTAGGTTTTCTGTAAAGGTCGGAAGCCATCTTTTCGTGCATAGAATTCCGCATTCAAAGCAATGGTCATTGGCGGGTCTTGGCGCATTTGCTCGGCAAAGTCGGATAGCGTTGAGATGCCACGTTGTTTCGCATCGTCACTGCGCATAGCGAGCGCATAGGTGTTGTTCGCTTTTGAAGGGTTAAGCCAAACTAGGCCTTTCTTGGCATCCAGTTCCTTAACGCGTTGATACACTTGCTCTGCTGGGAGCTTATCTTTGACTTTGTTGTAAATAATCAGTGATGTGCCCGTGTACTCCCAATAAAGATCAATCTGACCGTTTTCTTGCGCTTTACGCAAAACCGCACTGCCCATGCCCGAACGTTTATCAACGTCGTAGCCTTTTCTGGTTAAATATTGAGACGTAATTTCCGTTAAAAGCTGTTGTTCTGTAAAGTTTTTACCACCTACGACGATTTCTGCAGATGCGTGAAAACTTGAAAGCAGTACACCAACGGCCAGCAAGCGGCGAGTAATTTGCTTCAACATGTTTGACTCCTGTCTGTGTTCAATTTTTAGGATTGTTATTGTCTAGCTCTAATAGGGTTACAGCCTTTTAGGTACAGTGACATAGGAAACGGCTCCTACCACACTGTCGATAGCGATAGCCAACATCGCTGTAGGAATAGCGCCTGCCAGCATCATGATGGGTTCATCCAGATCAATACCGGTAAAAATGAGCTCCCCTAACCCACCGCCACCAATTAAGAAGGCCAGCGGAACGGTACCCACGTTGACAGCTAACGCCGTGCGGATACCGGCAAAAATGACGAACAGTGCATTAGGAATTTCAACCTGAAACAACATTTGTAACTCGGTCATACCAATGCCTGACGCCGCTTCTTTTAAATGAGCGGGCACTTCTTTCAGCCCGATGTAGGTGTTTCTGACAATCGGCAACAACGAGGCAATCGTCAGCCCAAATACCGCAGGCACGGTGCCAATGCCAAGAAAGCTCATTGCCAGCGCGAGAATGGCTAAAGTAGGAATCGTGGTCCCCACATTCAAAACCTGCATCGCCGATTCTGCGACTTTCTGAAAACGAGGGCGGCTGAGCAATACGCCGACGGGAATCGCGATTAGGATCGCCAACCCACCAGACAGCAGCACCAGTTCAATGTGCTGAAACGTCAAATAAACAATGTCTTCTTGGTAGTAAAGAAAATCATCGATCGTACCCGCGCCTTGTAAATAAATACCCGACGCAAAGACACACGCCAATAAAATGAAATAGTAGGTTTGTTTAAGCTGATTGGTCACGATGCCTCCTTAGCCTGATGCAATGGCTGCGGCTGACTAGGAGAGGTATCGCGCTGATAAGTTGCGCCTAGATAATGGGTAATGCCGCGCTGTGTGACTTCGCCCACTAAGCGGCCATTCTCGTCAACACACGGCATCCAAACAATGTCGTGCGTGAACATCTTCGACGCGACTTTACGCAGATCATCCGTGGTTCGGGCGATTGTTTTCAGGCCGACATAATGTTCGCCGCAGTACCCCTTCATATTGATTGCGGTAGCTTTGGGCACATAACCGATAGGTTGGTGTTGGTCATTCACTAATATCACGGCGTCGCGATACCCATACGCGTCAATTTTGGTTAGAGCGTCGGCAAGCGTATCGTTAGGTTTCACGTACGCAAAAGTGGTCTGCATGACGGATTCAGCTGTAACTAAGCGAAGACGTTTAAGTGCGCGATCATCTCCGACAAAGTTTTTCACGAAATCATCTTTCGGGTGTGCGAGCAAATCGTCAGGCGTATCGTACTGAACCAGGTGACCATCACGGAAAATCGCAATTCTATCGGCCATTTTGACCGCTTCATCAATGTCATGACTGACAAACATGATGGTCTTGTTGAGCTCTTGCTGCATTTTAAGGAACTCATCCTGGATTACTTCACGGTTGATCGGGTCAATCGCGCCAAAAGGTTCATCCATCAGCATGACGGGAGGATCCGCAGCTAGCGCTCGGGCAACACCAATTCGTTGCTGCTGTCCGCCAGACAACTCATTTGGATAACGATTAAGGAAGACACTAGGATCAAGAGCCACCATCTCCAATAGCTCTTTTGCACGCGTCATGTATCTTGCCTTATCCCACCCTAATAACTTGGGAACCACCGCGATGTTTTCGCCGATCGTCATGTTGGGAAATAAGCCAATTTGCTGAATAACATAACCGATATTTCGGCGCAGAGTGACTGTATCCATCCCTGAAGTATCTTCACCGCCAAGATAGATCTTGCCAGATGTCGCGGGAATAATTCGGTTGACCATTTTCAGCGTGGTAGTTTTGCCACAACCGGATGGGCCAAGTAACACACAAATTTCACCACTGGGAACTTCCATCTCAATGTGATCTGCGGCAGTCACCGGGCCATTAGGCGTTTCAAAAATTTTGGTTAGCTTGTCAATTTTGATCATTTGAATGTCCCTATTATTTGTCCTTTATCGAGCTGCAGTCAGGCCCGGTGGCGTTAATCTTTTTTGTAGTCGAATCAATCCGTAATCCGCGATGATAGCCAGAAGGCTAACGGCGATGGCACCAACGATCAGTTGTCGAGGATCACTTTGCGATATGCCACGGCTGATAAACACGCCCAACCCTCCTGCTCCGATATACGCGGCGATCGCCATAACGCCAATATTCATTACTACTGCCGTTCTCACACCCGCCATAATCACCGGAATCGCCAACGGAATTTCCACCATTTTCAAACGCTGAAAAGGCGTCATCCCGATGCCGCGAGCTGCCTCTCTGAGTGACGGTTCTACGTTGTGAATGGCGGTATAAGTGTTGCGAATAATAGGTAGCTGAGAATAAAGCAGTACGGTAATCACGGCGGGCACGTAGCCAATCCCATGACCAATGGTCGATAAGAGAGGAATCATCAAACCAAACAGTGCGATTGAAGGAATGGTGATAATGATGGACGCTACGTAAAGCACCACTTTCGCAACGCGCTCATTTTGTGTGATAAGAATGCCGATAGGTACGCCAGTTAGGATGGCAAGCCCAACAGCCAGAGCGACCAAAGAGATGTGCTCCATGGTAAGCGTACCTAGCAGCGCTAAGTTATCTATGGTGAAATTTAGTAAGTCCAAGTAGGTCTCCCCCAACTGTGATTCGCAACCAAGTTAACAGGACATTAAATTACGCTACTTTTTATTAACAGTATTGTAAAATAGCGACACGTTAAGATAGAAATACGAAATATTAAGGAGGGAAATAAATGGCTTTCTCATCACCAAAAAAAGCGCTTTATTGGCGATGAGCAGCAGTAGTAAACAAGTTGATTATATCGGAACTGAAAAAAGCCATTGATAGCATGAAGAACCCACTACAATGAGCGGTTAAATTGCTCCACAGCCTCTACGACACGGCTAGCGCCATCTTGTATTTCGTTCATCACATTCCCCGCTTTTTCTGAAAGCTTTAGCGTATCTAGTGCTTCTTTTTGGCATTTGGCGATCAGTTGGACAGCATTATCGGTTCGCTCTAAGTTTTCAGTTACCATTGTGACAATTTCATCCGTGGTCGCATTGGTTCTTGTGGCAAGCTGTCTGACCTCGTCAGCCACCACGGCAAAGCCTCTACCATGCTCACCCGCGCGAGCTGCTTCTATCGCCGCATTTAACGCCAGTAAGTTAGTTTGGTCAGCAATACCACTGATACTATTAACCAGTTCACTAATGCGTGATGAGTGCGCTTTGAGCTCGTCAATGGCCGTATTCGCTTGCTGCATTTGGTCAGACAGTGTTTGCACCTTTTCTAGCGTCGAACCTATCACTTGCTGACCTTGCAGTGTTTGTGTTCCGGTCTCTTGAGAAACTTCATTAGCCAATTGCGCAGCCTGAGCCATTTGCTGCTCTTGCATCACCTGCTGGGTGATGTCGGTCGCGAACTTGACGACCTTGTAGAGCTCTCCTCTATCGTTATGGATAGGGTTATAGGAGGCTTCTAACCATACCTCTTCACCGTAACGGTTAACTCGCTTAAATCGGTCTGAAGCAAACTGTCCTTTTGCCAAACGTTGCCAGAACTCGCGATAAGCTTCAGAACCAGCCTCTTCCTGATCGCAGAACATACGATGATGCTTCCCTTTAATTTGATCCAGTGTATAACCCATCGTACTAAGGAAATTATCATTGGCCTTTAATACATTACCATCTAACGTGAACTCAATAACCGCCATAGAACGGCTCAACGCATTCAGCATGTCCTCTTGCTCACGCGATGCTTTGATCGTTCGCGTAAGCTCAGAAGCAAACACAAAAAAGCTTTCGACTTCTTGATGTTCGTTTAAAACAGGCTGGATAACCGTTCGTAACCACGCTTCTTCGCCGTTGCCTTTAAGTACTTGCATCGCGCCATTCCAAAATACTTTGTCTTGAACGGCTCTCTTCATTCGATGAAAGTGCTCTGTATTGCGCGAATTTGATGGCACCAACTCGGTAATCGGTTTCGCTAAAATATCTGCATCAGTGAAAAAGAGTTGTTGGTGAAGTTTTGTATTTACAGAGGTAATGCAACCTTTCTTATCCAGCGTTAAGCGAAGCATTTCTTCATCTAAACTGTGTTGGATTTGCTGCAAGCGTTGCAGATCCTGCTTTAATCGTTGGTTTTCTTGCTGAAGCGACTTATTAAAAAACATGACTTTCTCTCATTTGACTAATCTTCGAACTAGTCAACGGTTTATTATTTATATGCCCAATAGCCTGCAAAGATACGATTTCGTTTGATCGTTCTTCAAACGCAATTCCTGTCTCCGAGCTGAGATACCTACATGACATAAGGCTATTTTTCTTTGGTATGACTTAAGCGCAGTATACTGAAATTTCTTCACCGCCCAAGTTGTTTATATATTTATCAATATTAAGGCAATTGGCAGCTATTAGAGATCCGTATTAATGCGGATAGTTGTATGGAGAAAGGATATATTTGGATCAAAAAAAGCCCTTTCCATAAAGGAAAGGGCTTTGACTTAGTTCCCAAAATTTTTGCCGTTTTACAGCAGTTCCACCGACTGTTGAGCGATTACCCACTCTTCATTGGTAGGAATAACTAGTGCTTTCGCACCGAGCAACTCAGATGTTGCAATAACACCTGCGTTGCCAAATCTTGCCTCTTCGTTGCCTTTCTCATCTTCAACAAAACCTAGCAGTTTTAGGTTTTTCAAGATTTCACGACGAATTGGTAGTGAATTTTCACCAATACCACCAGTGAAGATGATGCCGTCTAATGAATCCAGAGCAGCTAGGTAAGAATTAATGTATTTCGCAACACGGTAAGTGAAGATTTCAAATGCCAACTTCGCACGTGAGTTACCCGCTTCCATGGCTTCTAGTACACCACGTGCGTCACTTGTTACACCGGATACACCTAAGAAGCCTGACTTCTTGTTCATCATCTCGAACACTTCGTCTTTTTCCCAACCTTTACGGAAAAGGAACTCGATAACACTTGGGTCGAGGTCACCACAACGAGTACCCATCATTAGGCCAGCTAACGGCGTCAAACCCATACTTGTATCAACACATTCGCCATTTTTAACCGCACTCACTGATGCACCATTACCTAAGTGCACGGTGATAAAGCTGCTTTCTTCAACCGGCTTATCTAGCATTTTCGCCGCTTCACGGCTTACGTAGTAGTGGCTTGTGCCGTGAGCACCGTAACGACGCACTTTATGCTCTTCGTAAAGCTCGTAAGGAAGCGCGTACATAAACGCTTTGGCAGGCATTGTTTGGTGGAAAGCAGTATCAAACACAGCGAATTGAGGCAGTGAAGGGAATGCTGCCATTGCTGCTCGCATGCCTTCTGCATTCGCTTTGTTATGAAGTGGCGCTAGCTCAGCAAGACGCTCAACTTCTTGAATAACTTTTTCATCGACTTTTACTGTGCCTTTAAAGGTTTCGCCACCAGCAACAATGCGGTGGCCTACAGCTACAAATTTTGAGCTCAAACCCAAAGTCTCGAGTAGTTTTACCACTCGCTCAACAGCGTACTGATGATGGTTACCGCCAGCAGGAATTGCTTCAACGGTTTTTTCTCCCTGATATTTCCAACTGATTTCAGCTTCAGGTAGGCCAAAACACTCACCAATACCTGATACCAAAGCTTCACCGGTTTCAGAATCAATAACAGCAAATTTTAATGAAGAGCTACCAGAGTTGATCACCAGTACAAACGAATTAGACATGAAATAGTTATCCTGTTGTAGAGCAGAGGTTGTAATAGCGCTTGTGCGCTGCGTACTTCTTGTTTGCCCCTCTATTATTCAATAATTTTTTAATCTTTCAACAATCTTTTAGTAAAAGCGATTTGATTGAACAAATTTTGTTGATCTGTAGCAAGTTTTGATTTTATTTGAAGACTAAAAAATATGACTTGTTAAACATAATTTATGAATAGGTCAATTTGTACAAATTCAGAGATATGAGCTACGTTGTTTATTGGGTGAACAAAAATAATAAACCAATCAATAAATCGGGGTAATAATGTGCCCACTATTGCATTTCTATTAGTGATCTTAGGTTTGATTTTGCTCTGCTGGGGATGGCAGATGACAAAAAACATCTGCTCGAGAACTGATGTACCCGGGTGGACTTTCCTATTGTTGTTAATCAGCTGTTTCATTTTTGCGTATGCCGCTTTTTTACACGCTATAATGCAAAAACCTATCGCTTCCCTCTTGGAAACCGGAGTTTCTCTCATTCTATTCGGTGGCAGCATTTTTGTGGTGCTGGTTATCAAATGGAGCAACGACTCCATACTAGAACTTCATACCGTTGCTGAAAAAGAGAAGCGTAATGCCGTTCACGATGCACTTACTGGACTCCCTAACCGTAAATACTGCTTTGAGTTAATCGAAGATAGAATACAGTCTGGAGACCCTTTCTCAGTGATCCTTTTCGATGTCGTTAACTTTAAACAAGTCAACGATGCTATGGGACACTTTTGTGGAGACCAACTACTGATTCAAATTGGGCAACGTCTCCAAGAGAAACTTAAAGGCAGTGACAAAATTTTCCGCGTTGGTGGCGATGAATTTGTCATCCTCACCTCGTCAGCATGCGAGGAAACAGGCAAAAGTCTCATCGAAGAGTTAGATTCAGCACTGTCTAATCGCTTCCATTTAGATGAGTTTCAAGTCTCTTCCCGCGTTGTTTTCGGTGTCAGTACCTACCCTTATGACGCTCTGTCCAATGATCTATTGATAAAGCACGCGGACATTGCCATGTATCACGCCAAACGAAATGGCAACCTCTTTGCATTTTATAATGAGGACATGAACGTCGGGGCCAAGTACCAGCTCGAAATCTCTTCTCGTATTCAATGTGCGCTGGAAAAAGAGGAGTTCCAGCTATACTACCAACCGTTGATTGACGCACATACTAACTTAGCTGTCGGCTTTGAAGCAGTGATCCGTTGGCATGATGAAAATGGTAAAACGATTTCGCCTAACGACTTCATCCCCATCGCGGAGCGAAGTAATCAAGTGCACAACATCACCATGTGGGTCCTCAACCAAGTTGAAAAAGACCTCCAGACCTTTATAGAAAAAGACATCAAGCTTCCTGTACACGTTAACTTATCTGCAAAAGATCTCTCGTCTAATTTATTGTTCAACCGCTTGGAAACACTGCTCAAGGTAAACCCTCAATTTGCTGACCTTATAAGCTTAGAGATTACTGAAACGATGGCGATTGATAGAGTTGTTGAGCTCAACCCCCTAATTCACCAAATCAAAGGATTGGGTATTAAGATCAGCTTGGACGACTTTGGCACCGGGTATTCAGTCGTCGCAGAAGGCGTTCAAGACATGGATACACTGCATTTTTTACGCAGTCGTGGCTGCGACATCATTCAGGGCTACTTGTTCTGCCCAGCCCTACCCTTAAACGAAGTAATAACCTGGGTAAATAAGCACGATGAAAAACAAAGCCGTATTCGACGCGCATAAAAAAGCCGAGCATTTCGCTCGGCTTTCAATTCTTACGGCAATTTAATCAATTGCTCTAATCACTGATTCGTGATTATGCTTCTTGAGTGCGACGACCACGGCCGTGACCACGCTCACCACGGTGGTTACCACGGTGATCACCACCACGGTTACGATCGAAGCGACGTTCGCCACCTTCACGGTTACCATCGCGGTTGCCGTCACGGTTACCACGGAAGCCACCTTCGCGACGACCGCCTTCACGACGATCACCACCACGGTTGCCGCCTTCGCGGTTGCCACGGTAACCGCCGCCATCACGACGACCGCCATCGCGACGACCACCGTCACGGCGACCACCACGAGACTCTCGGAAGTCATCGAAGTCACATACTACAGCACCAACATCTTGTTGACGGATGCGTAGTTTGCTTAGCTTGCCCGCAGCTTCAGAAGTCATTGCTTTTGGTAGCTGAACGAATGTGTGGCCTTGTGCTAGCTTGATCGCACCGATAGAGCCTTTACCTAGACCTAGTTCGTTCGCTAGAGCACCAACGATGTCTTTAACTTGAACACCTTGCTCGCGACCAACTTGAAGCTGGTAAGTATCCCAATCTTGGTTGTTGAAGTTACGACCGCCGTCACGACCACCTTCACGGCGCTCTTTACGGCGTTGCTTATCACGCTCAATCGCTTCAACCATTGGATCTTCGCCAATGTAGAACAGAGGACGTTTACCTTGCTGGCGCTTAAGAAGCATAGCAGCAAGCGTTGCTGGGTCGATTTCTAGAGAAGTTTGTAGTTTCTCTACTAGCTCAGCAAATTTGTCTAGAGCTTTGTGCTCTTTCTCTGCTTCAAGCTCAGCACCTAGCTTAGCTAGACGAGCTTCAGCAACTTGGTCACGTAGAGGAAGTTGAATCTCTTCCATAGATGACTTAGTTACGCGCTCGATGGTGCGAAGCATACGGATTTGGTTAGTGCGAACTAGAAGGATCGCTTTACCTTTACGTCCAGCACGGCCAGTACGACCGATACGGTGGATGTAAGACTCAACATCGAATGGGATGTCGTAGTTGAATACGTGCGTAATACGTGGAACATCAAGACCACGTGCCACAACGTCAGTTGCAACTAGGATATCGATAACACCTTGTTTGATGTGATCAACAGTACGCTCACGTAAAGACTGAGGAATGTCACCGTGCAGAGCAGCCGCTTTAAAGCCACGTGCAGATAGCCAATCAGCTAGACGCTCAGTGTCTTGACGAGTACGTACGAAGACGATTGACGCATCAGTTTCTTCCGTTTCAAGAAGACGAGACATCGCTTCATCTTTCTCTACACCCTTCACTACCCAGAACTGCTGTTGAACTTTGTCTACAGTGTGGTTCTTACCAGCAACGTCAACCATTACAGGCTCACGTAGGAAACGCTCAACGATTTTCTTAAGCATCGGAGGCATTGTTGCAGAGAATAGAACGCGTTGAGCAGACTCTGGTGCGTGTTCCATGATCGCAGTAACGTCATCAACGAAACCCATGTTTAGCATTTCGTCAGCTTCGTCTAGTACAAACGTGTTTACTTCATCTAGGTGTAGACGTTCACGGTTGATAAGGTCTTGTACACGACCTGGAGTACCAACGATAACTTGTGCACCGCTCTTAAGAGCACGCATCTGATCTACGATAGAAGCACCACCGTAAATCTCTAAAACTTTAAGACCCTTGATGTTCTTACCAAGGTTTTTCATTTCAGCCGCAACCTGGATCGCTAACTCACGCGTTGGCGCAAGAACGATAGCTTGTGGTTTACGTTGGTTGAGATCGATCTTATTTAGAAGAGGCAGAGAGAACGCTGCCGTTTTACCTGTACCTGTTTGAGCTTTACCCAGCGCGTCAGCACCTTCCAACAGGTGTGGGATTGCCGCAGCCTGAATTGGAGTTGGTGACACGAAACCCATTCCGTCTAGAGCAGAAAGGATAGAATCATTCAGAGATAAATCGCTGAATTGAATAACAGAATCTTGCATTGGGATCCTACTTAATTAAACAAAAAAACAGTCCCATATGCTCTTCCAATTCGATACTGATTCATCCAGTTACTGATTCCATTCAGACAGGAACACAGCACAGTACACAACCGCGATAAGCCATTAGGGACGACTAAGGGAGGCGGATTATTCCTTAAAAGCATAAAAAAAGCCAGAAAAAATTGAATTACATCACAATTTATTCTCAATAATGGCATTTTTAGCATATTTTTCCACCAGCCCCACCATTCCCCGTAGATTTGCACAGCTCGCAGATGAGTTTTTCATCAATATTTAAGCCGATTTCCTGCAATTCGATCAGCAAAATTCACGGCGAAATTGCGCTCCACAGGTAGTAATAATAGCTCGCAATGATTATAGTGTGCCCAACTCCATAGGTAATTTAAGAAAAGATGTTTCAAGATAACCCACTACTCGCTCAGCTTAAGCAGAAAATCCAAGAAAACCTGCCGAAAAAAGAAGGCTCAATAAAAGCCACAGATAAAGGCTTTGGCTTTTTGGAAGTGGACAGCAAGACTAGCTTCTTCATCCCACCTGCGTACATGAAAAAGTGCATGCACGGTGACAAAGTCGTCGCCATTATCCGCACAGAAAATGAACGCGAAGTTGCTGAGCCACAAGAGCTGTTAGAACAAGCCGTGACTCGCTTTATTGGTCGAGTCAAAATGTTCAAAGGCAAGCTAAACGTAGCACCTGATCACCCGCAGCTTAAAAAGCTTTCTCTTAAAGCGAAACTAAAGAAAGGTCTCAAACCTGACGAGTTCGCAGAGGGAGATTGGGTTGTCGCACATCTTATTCGCCACCCTCTAAAAGGCGATAACTCTTTCTTCGTGGAAATTTCTGAAAAAATCACAGACGCGAACGACAAAATTGCACCTTGGTGGGTAACGCTTGCTCAAAACGATCTACCAAACTCTGAGCCAGCAGGCATCGAAAGCTGGGAACTAAAAGACGACGCCGATCTAGAACGCGTAGACATGACACACGTTCCTTTCGTGACTATCGATGGTGAATCAACCAAAGATATGGACGATGCGCTGTACGCGAAGAAAACCGAATCTGGCGATTTCGAACTGACTATCGCTATCGCAGATCCAACCGCCTACATCACACCAGAAGATGAAATGGATAAAGTAGCACGTGAGCGTGGCTATACTATTTATCTTCCGGGCCGTAATATTCCAATGCTGCCTCGCGATCTAGCAGACAACCTATGCTCTCTGATTGAAGGCGAAATCCGCCCTGCTATTTGCTGTACCGTAACCGTAAATAAAGACGGCGTAATTGGCGACGATATCAAGTTCTTTGCAGCAAACATCAAATCACACGCACGCCTAGCATACGATCATGTGTCTGATTGGCTAGAAAGCGGCAGCTCAGAAGCATGGCAACCATCTGAAGAGATCGCGACGATTGTGCGCGACCTTTACGACTTTTCCCTTGCTCGCGCTGAATGGCGTGAGAAAAACGCAGTGGTCTTCCCAGACCGCCCTGACTACCGTTTTGAGCTGAGTGAAGACAACGATGTGGTTGCTATCCATGCAGATATGCGCCGCAGTGCAAATCGCTTGGTTGAAGAGTCAATGATTACCGCAAACATCTGTGCTGGTCGTACACTGCGCGATAAATTTGAAACAGGTGTTTTCAATACTCACGCTGGCATTAAGACTGAGAAGATTGAAGAAGTGGTTCAACTTGTCAACCCAGAAGGTGAACTGGAATTCACAGCGGACTCAATTACCACTCTAGAAGGCTTTGCTGCATTGCGTCGCTGGTTGGCTGCGCAAGAAACCTCTTACCTAGATAATCGTATTCGTAAGTTCCAAGCCTACAGTGAAGTGGGTAATCAGCCTCTTCCTCATTACGCTATGGGGCTGGATATCTATGCGACTTGGACATCACCAATTCGTAAGTACGGTGATATGATCAACCATCGCATGTTGAAGGCCGTCATCCTAGGCAAAGAGCCCGTGCAAAAACCTGATGATCAAGTCGGTGAAGAACTAGCTTTGCACCGTAAACATCATAAAATTGCTGAGCGAAATGTCTCAGATTGGTTATATGCACGTACGCTTGCTGATGAGCCGAACAAGAAAACTTGTTTCACAGGTGAGATTTTCGATATTAATCGTGCTGGTGCACGTGTCCGACTTCTCGAAAATGGCGCAGCAGCCTTTATTCCTGGTGCACTAATTCTTGATAATAAAGAAAGAATTGAGTGCAATGGCGACAACGGTACCATCTCTATCGATAAAGAGGTCGTATACAAACTTGGTGATACATTGGAAATTGTCCTTGCGGACGTAAACCAAGAGAACCGCAGTTTAGTTGCAAAGCCAACCCAGGTATTTGCTGAACAACCAGCAGCACAAGCAGAACAGACTGTAAGTGAATAATACCGAATGAAGTTAAAAGGCGCTCTATTGAGCGCCTTTTTTATTTGTTATGTAAAAATGATAAGAACGAATATGCCGAACATTGAGATCATTCGCTTTAATCACTTCACTGCGCGCAAAAGTGAGCGTTACACCGCAACACATAATGGCTTATATGTTGTTGAAGAAGGTGCCCTATTAGTTCATCAACCAAATGGTGAACAGTTTGAACTTAAAGCTGGAGATTTTACTCTCTACAACTCCTCTGATTTGAGCAGCGCAGAAGCCATTCCTAGTGAAGATGGCTTTAAAGCACTGGCTCTAGTCTTCAACCCAAATCTATTCTGTGACTTTAAAAAAGCACACCCAATGCTACGCTCCAAGACGGAAGAAAGGCGCTTCTATCCTTTTTCAGCGCAAACCAGCAGCGAAGTAGCACAACTAAAAGACACATTGGTCAACTTAGCGAGTCGCAATGCTCCAGACTACACACAAGGTCATATCGCAATGGCACTGCTGTCGTTAATGGTGGAGGTAGAGCCAAACATCCTATCAATCATAGATGATGCAAGCAGCCTAAGCGACTCTCAAAAGGCCATCAAGTATATTGAGAACAATATCGAGAAAGATATCACTCTGGAAGGCTTAGCGGCTCATATGAGCATGTCTATCGCGACCTTAAAACGCCGCCTCGCCGCAGAGGATCTTTCATTTTCACAGATATTAAAAGTGAAGCGGATCAACTTCGCCGCGACCCAGCTGCGCATGTCAGAAAAATCTATAACAGAAATAGCGTTTGAATCTGGATTTAAAAGTGCAGCGCATTTCAGTACAGCATTTAAATCGATTTACAACATGACACCGAAAGACTTTAGAAACCAAGTCGTTAAATCCAAAGCATAAATCATGGTGACATTGACAGCTGTTAGAGTTGGAGCGTTCCCTATTCCCAAAAACACGCTTGAGGATCGCTTTCCAACTCGGTGAGTAGGTCTTCGAGCGTTTGACTGTATGGAAGTGGCTTATAAGGTATCCACCTTAATAATTCGTTGCGGTACGTTGGGACGTAGAAATACCAAAGCTGATTGCCCTCATCAAACACGATCTTCGCGACGGGAGAGGTATATTCGCTGTGCTGTGAATCAAGAAGAAAATGCGCTCTATGAAGCTCGACACCATTCTCCACTGGCTCATATAGGCACTTACCCTGCTCGACAGGCAGGTTAGCATTACGCGCAGAGCAGAGCGATTGAACTGATTTGTATAAACGACTTGTCGCCATTTGGGACACTGACATCAACGTTCTCCCGATGGATGATAGTTAGAGCTGTCGATCCTAGTATATAACCTTTACACCACCATCGATGGTGATTATCTGCCTACCTCAAACAAAGGGTGGCTATATTCTCATTTACTCAGATTATCATCTCACTTTGCTTGGAAACGCTACCTACATCACCTCTTGGTTAGAAAGAATTCCCTTGTTTAGACCTGACAGTTCACAAAAGTGTAACCTGAACGCAATATCATAAACGCTGCTTTATACCGTATATGGAGTTTAATATGTTACGTTTTACTGTGGCGACGTTATTGGCCATAGCAGTCTCCCTCCCCGCCATTGCAAAAGAAATTAATATCTCTGGGTCAACCTCGGTTGCTCGCGTAATGGATGTACTTGCAGAGGAATACAACAAAACACACCCGGACGATTACATTGCAGTTCAAGGTATTGGTTCTAGTGCGGGTATTACAATGGTTAATAAAGGCGTGGCCGAGATTGGGATGAGCTCTCGCTATCTGACAGAAAGCGAAAAAGGTGAAGATCTCAACGTATATCCTATCGCTTATGATGGCCTAGCTGTTGTTGTAAACCGTACAAACTCTGTAAAAAACCTTTCTCAACAACAACTGTTTGATATCTACAAAGGTAAAATCAAGAATTGGAAAGAGGTTGGTGGTGCAGATCAACCTATCGCTGTTGTCACTAGAGAGGCGTCTTCAGGCTCACGCTACAGTTTTGAAAGTCTGCTAGGACTAACCAAAATCGTAAATGATCGCCTCGTCTCAGATATCAGCCCGAACAACTTGGTTGTAAATAGCAACAGCATGGTAAAAACCATCGTGAACCATAATACTCGTGCAATTGGGTTTATTTCTGTGGGATCAGTAGATCGCTCAATAAAAGCGATTCAATTAGATGGTATTGACCCAACTTCGGCAAACATTAGCAATCACAAATATAAATTGGCGCGGCCATTCCTAGTACTCTACAAAGTCAACAAGATTAGCGAACCAGGTAAAGGATTCGTCACCTTCCTTCGTTCAGAACAAGGACAAAAAGCGATTGCTGATTACGGTTACACTCCAGTAAAAAGCTTTAATCAATAAAACCAAAAAGAGAGCATATTAATGCTCTCTTTTTATATGTTTTCTATCTGGCTCTGGAATTAGAAATGCAGTTGAATAACAGAAACGACAACAGCACCAGGTCGACGAATACCTTCGATTTCCACTTTAATTTCACGCTCGATCTCCAAACCTTTTTTGATCGGCGTTACTTTTGTCAACGTGCTGACAGCACGAACGTTGTTTCCTGCTTTAACAGGGTAAGGGAAACGAACTTGGTTTAAGCCTAAGTTAACGACCATTTTGGCTGTTGGGAACATTGGCTTATCAGGGTCCACTGAGTCAGTCAATTTAGGCAACAATGCTAATGTTAAAAAGCCATGAGCGATGGTTGTCTTAAATGGAGATTCAACTGACGCACGTTCTGGATCTGTGTGAATCCACTGCATGTCTTCCGTTACCGCACCAAATTGATTGATACGTTCTTGAGATACATGCACCCAGTCACCAGTGTGAATCACTTCACCAATTTTTTCACTTAACTCGTCATACAGCTTTTGAGCCTCAGGTGCCATTACGATTGGTGCAGGTTGAGGCGCAACCTCTTCGTTAACAGCTGGCTGTTGGTGATCACGAACTTTCGAGAAAAGAAAGCTATTCTGCGCTTTTCCCAAAAAGTCACTCCAATAATCGCGTAACGTTGGAGACATCCAATTCATAAACTCGGATTGATGAGCAGAAATCGCATCAACTTTGTCTTTAAATAGATTTGTGACCTTCATAAACACCCTTAAAAAATTTAAGCACAACTGGCTATACCAGTTAATTTTGAATTAGTTCACAAAGTCTTGCAAATACTTTCGGGCGAACACATGTACCCTAAAAGCAAGTTATTTCTTAAATATCATAAAGATAGCAATAAAACACCATTTTATTGACTTGCGCCAATATAAAGTAAAAACTCTATAAATTGCTACTATTTGTCTCTTTTTTATCCCATTTTCAAACTGTTTAAATTTCACCAGCGGCTATAAAACGAGCAAACAGTACTTCTATTATAATTCAGCACTTTACAAGTCGGACTATGCTCCCTATTATACGTTCCGCAACGGAGAGATGGCTGAGTGGTTGAAAGCACCGGTCTTGAAAACCGGCATACGTTAATAGCGTATCTAGGGTTCAAATCCCTATCTCTCCGCCACTTATTAGAGAGCTCGCATTTATTGCGAGCTCTCGTCGTTTTAGTGCTTGTAAAATGACGGAGGTTCGAACCCCTAGTCGTATACGGCCCCAGAACTTCACCACATTCCAATAAAGAGCCCGCTAAAAATTAGCGGGCTCTTTATTTCTATTTTCTAGTGTTTAAGCAAACTTCTTAATCATTTCAGATAGGTCATTGGTACAACTTTGCACTTTAGAGTTCATCTGATTCGTTTCTGTCATCAGATCATACGATTCACTGTACTTTAGGTTAAGCGACTGGATGTTTTCGTTAATCTCATCCGTTACGTAAACCTGTTCTTCTATCGCTACCGCAATTTGTTGATTTCGCTCGACTACATCCTGAACGAGAGATTGTAGCTGTTGGATGCTCTCTAAAGCCGTGCCTAATAATGTTACCGTTCCGGTCGACATTTCATTACCTTTCTCTAGCGCAGAAACCGCTGATTTACTGCCCTTTTGAATTCCTTCAATGGCCGCTTTAATTTCTGTTGTCGATTCCTGTGTTCTTTTAGCAAGGGTTCTCACTTCATCCGCAACGACTGCAAACCCTCTCCCTTGTTCGCCAGCCCTCGCCGCTTCAATCGCTGCATTCAACGCTAATAAGTTGGTTTGTTCAGCAATATCATTGATCACTTCAACAACAGTTCCTATTTGCTCGGTTTGTTGGTTCAAACGCATGACCACTTTAGAGATTTCGCCGAGCTCATCCACCAGCTCTAGTACCGAGTGGTTAACACTATCGATAACGCTACGGCTATCTGTCATCGTGTTCTGCGCTTCTAGCGTAGCATCGGCAGTCGCTTGAGCATTATTTGATATCTCAGATGATGAGGCTTGCATCTCGTTGACCGCTGTAGCGACCGAGTCGATCTCTACTTTCTGTGCACTCAAGTTTTCCGTCACTTGCTGGCTATTAGTCGCAGCACTGTTGGCACTTGCACGCGTTTCTTCGCAAGAGTCTTTTACAGACACCCCGACTCGCCCTAATAGCGCATCTGCAAATTGCTTACGCATCTTCATACCCAGCTCAATTTCAGCCAGATCGTTAATTTTTCCGCAATAAATATACTCCATTAGTGGATTGTTGAAGTCTTGCCTAGCCTGTCTAGCAAGCTTCTCAACTGGCCTGGTTAATACATAAATTGAGAAAACGGAGAGTAATGCAGCAATGCCAAAGGCCACCGCTGGTGATTGATTCATTTGTAGAGTTAGCAAGCCAAGAAGGTTGGAAATGAAAAGAAAGAAGGCTGATCTCATCCACAAACGCGTACGAGGAAGATACATTTGCAATGGTTTACCGTTATTCCGAAGTTTTGAATACGCTTTTTCCGCTCGTTGAACGTGTATACGCTCAGGTTTAAATCGAACCGATTGGTATTCAACAACTTCACCATTGGATTTGATAGGAGAAGCAAACGCATCAACCCAATAATACCCTCCGTTTTTACGTCGGTTTTTCACCATTCCCATCCAGTGTTTTCCGGCTTTTAGGTGCGTCCATAAATCTTTAAAAGCCTGTTTCGGCATGTCGGGGTGGCGTACAACATTGTGAGGCTTACCGATAAGTTCACCATCACCAAACCCCGCGACTTCATTAAAGTTTTCACTGGCATATTTGATATAGCTGGACGTATCGGTGATAGAAACTAGGCTGTAACTCGAAGGGTAATCATATTCCGTTTCACTCATAAACATGTGTCCTTACATTGATTAATTAAATAAACGGCAAGTATGAGTGTAGCAGCATAGCATTTATGCGCATAATGATAAGCTCATTGTAAAATTCAATAAAATTACTGATAGGTCAATTTATTACCTGCAAACATAGTGGCGGTTTCACTCTCAAATAGCACTACCCTTGAGTGCGCACAAGATGCTGCATTGATTAAAATTAATACACAAAAGCGCTTCCTTACTGAGTTCGTAAATTGTTATAAATAAACGATTACAACGAAAACAAGGAAGACAAACATATGACTATTCGTTTTAGTCAGCTTGCCGCTCAAGGGAACATGGCTCACCTATTTATTGACGATTGGAAAATAGATACTCAACAATCTTGGGGAATATTCAGCGCGGATGGGGATATTGGAGCTCTACTTGGAGACCTTATTTGTGGTGAACTTTCACCAATAAGCGGGAAACTTGAGCTTGATGGGCTGTCCGTTGCTCAAGTGTCGTTATCAGAGCAACAGCGATTACTGGAAAGAGAATTAGAAAAGGACGATACAGACTTTCTTGATCGTATCGATCAAGGCAGTACCGTTTACTCACTCATTCAGGAGTGCAGCCAAGACGCTAATTTAATAGATCAACTGATTACCGACCTCGACCTAACTCACCTTAAACACAGTGGCTTTCGTGTTCTCTCTACTGGGGAAACAAGACGAGTGATGCTAGCTCGCGCTTTAGCAACACAGCCTGATTTGTTACTGCTAGATAACCCATTTACTGGTTTAGATATTGCCCATCGAGCAGCTCTCGCTCACTATTTACACTCGCTTTCTCAAACCGTACAGCTACTGGTCACGTTTTCTCGCGAGTCTGATATGCCTGAGTGGATTGATCGCGTTGCGCTTTTCAGTGCAGGAAAGCTGGACAGTACGATGGATAAATCCAGTTGGGATAATCATCCAATCATTGAACAAATTAAATCTCAGTCCGAGCAACAGAGTGAAGAAATGATGAACTTGATACGTCAGCATCAGCACTCGACACACTTCGACAACCCAATATTTAAACTAACAAATGGGTCTGTTGAATACACTGATAAGAAGATCTTTACTGACTTAAACTGGCGAATAGACAAAGGTCAGCATTGGCAGATCAAAGGCCCAAATGGCTGTGGGAAGAGCACCTTGCTTGGGTTAATCTTTGGTGATCATCCTCAGTGCTACAGCAATGACATTGATATCTTTGGTAAAAAGCGAGGGTCTGGCGAGACAATCTGGGAAATTAAGCAGCACATAGGTATGGTATCTTCAGCGTTACACCTTCAATACCGCGTTAACTGCAGTGCGCTAGACGTGATTTTGTCCGGTTTTTACGACTCCATAGGGTTGTATAACCAACCCACTCGTAAAGAAGTGGACATCGCAAACGAATGGCTCGACATCCTACATATGAGCCAATACCGAAAAACCTCATTCAAGCAATTAGAGTATGGTCAACAGCGCCTGTTGTTGATTGCAAGAGCCATCGTTAAACAACCAACATTACTGATTTTGGACGAGCCATATCAAGGGTTGGATTTTCTTGGCAGGCGTTTAGTTAAGAATACACTTGAGCTCATCGCCCGAGAGAATTTAAGCCAGCTATTGTATGTATCTCATTACCAAGAAGACCGCTTGGATAGCATCAAGAATGAGTTAGAGTTTGTTTTTGATGACAATGACCAATGTTATCGGGCTAACGTTTACCAATCATAATGACTTCGCTGAGCAAGTTGATCATAAGGTAAAGGCTTGGAGTAAAAATATCCTTGATGATATCGCACTCCCATCTTTTTCAAATGGTCGGCTTGCGCCGTTGTTTCTACACCTTCAGCGATGAGTTGTACTTTCAGCTCTTCCGCAAAGTGAACAATAGCTTTTAAAACAGAAGCACTAAGGCTAGGTATACCAATAGTTTCGACAAAACATTTATCGATTTTTAGGTAATCAATACGCATGTGCTGCAGAAACGCCAGCGAGGTTTGACCGGTACCAAAATCGTCGATTAACACATCAATGCCATGTACTCGCAGCGCTGCGATACACTTTCTGGCTTCAGCATCAATGAGTTGACGTTCTGTTATCTCTATGCCTAATGAGACGTTATTTCGACTTAACTTCCTATCAATGAGTTGAATCTTTCTAATCGCGTTTGGCCCAACTAAGTAACCGGGCGGCACATTAATACCAAGGTGAACAGACTGATTAAAGTCTAATTTACTAAAGTCTTCTGCCGCTTTATCGAGAACGTAATCCGTGAGCAAAAAGACCAATCCACTTTGCTCCGCCGCTGGTACAAACTCATCAGGAGAAATGAACCCTTTATTCTGATGTTCCCATCGCACTAGGGCTTCAAAACCAAATAGTTGACCAGTATCGACGTTAATCTGGGGCTGGTAATACAGAGTCAACTCGCCTTTCTTTATGGCTTTCTTTAAATCCAGAACCAAGCTTCGATGAGGATCGATAAATTTATTTAACGCATATAAGCAAAGATAGATAACAAAAATGATTGGAATTGAATACAAAAAATAGGAAAGTGTTCTCTGTTTGACAAATAGATCGCTAGCTTCACTCAAAGCTTCATACTCAAACATTTGCGACGATTTGATGCCAATAGGATTACTTCCCGTTCTCAACGCTTCTTCAGGTGCAACTTGGTCATGGATAAATAAGGTAGAGCGTTTTAAACGTAAATCGTTATTAAATCCTATCTTCGCATTAAAGTAGTCATGATCAATAATCGTCACCGCTTGATAACCTCGCTCTCCTTCGGTCACGACGAGCAAAAATTGGTCATATACGCTATCCACGTTTCCCAGTGCTAACGCTTGTCCCTCAGGAAATGTAATGTGCTCGGCTAACGGCTTAGAAATTACGCCCAGTTTAGAAGAACACGTAATGATCCCATCTTTTACAATCAGCATTTCTTCGATATCTCGTTCAAACATCAAGTTTTGCTGAAGCTCTTCACATCGTCTAGGATGCAACAAAGCCGTGCGGTTTTCGGTCTCTATTTGGAATAAAATTTCGTCTGCGATTTGAACATTTTTTTCTAATAGATGATTGAGGTTGTTTTGCACGCTTTCACGAGCTAAATACAAGACCTCGCCAACAATCAAAGGAATGGGCAACAAAAAAATGATGGCTTTTTTAAAAAGCGCCTTATTCAGCATATAAAAGTAACCTTTTATAAAACCGATTTACTGAGATGGTATCTGGATTCTGATACCCACTAGCAACTCTCGTTTATAATATTATTTATTTAGATTAACTCAGTATGCGAAACACTTGGTAATACCGCAAACTAAACAATGTCTTAATCCCTCTTGTTCCAATTTAGCATCAAACGACTCAAACCTGAGACGTCAATACGACATCATTTTTGAGCCTATCGGTACCGAGGTAAGCCCTCAGTCGTCAAATTCTCACTCTACGAGAATTACCCATTAAAATTATTTTTCTTTTCTCAGTGATTAAGAATTATATTTGTCGTAATTCATATAACACGTTACAACACTCTCATGACGACAAACAAAGCTAATGCGAACCAGGTAAACGAAAAAGCACTGCAGTTGTTAATGCAAGTTGCAGTTAGTCCATTCCCAGTTTCTGCGAAAACGCTAAGCGAGCAATTGAACGTTCCTTTGAGCAGTCTCTACCGACACTTGAAGCTACTCAAAGAGTGGAACTTGATTGAAGAAAGCGTACACGACAAGACATTTGTCGTTGGCCCGGCAGCATTGCTGCTCATGCATAGCTATGAGACCGCACAGCATGGTTTAGATATGGTCGAAACCATACTGGCTCGGTTGGTACAACAAACAGGGGAAATGGCCGCTTATATGGTACCTGCAGGGTATCGCGCGCTTTGTGTCAGACAAAAAGAAAGTATGCAGGCGCTGCGTTGCAGCTTCGTCCAGGGTCAAAGTCAACCTCTGCTACGTGGTGCCTCATCTAAAGTGATGCTCGCTTTTATGCCTCAAAGTCGATGCGAGAAAATCTTGAGATACTTTAATCAAGATCACCGACGAGACGAATGGGAACAAGAGCTCACAACCATCCGTAAACACGGATATGCCGTCAGTACTTCTGAAATTGACCCGGGTGTTTCTGGCATCAGTGCACCAGTGATGAAAGGAAGCAAACTGATCGGCGCGGTATCGGTGATGGCTCCGGCCCACCGAGTCGAAAAGGATAAGCAGCGCATTATTTTGCATGTGTTGCAAGCGGCAAGGGCACTACCACCAGAAAGGTAATTCATCATGTTAAGCTTTTTCAAACGCTATAAACTCCACCACACCGTGAAACAGCCGCAGCATTACCCTTTTTCTTTTATGACAGTGTGTGAGTATTTGCCACCCATGTCTAAGGGCGCGTTTGAATTAGCTGATCAAAGTTTAGAAAATGCTAGCGACTGGCTGTACCAACAGCATGATCATGAAACCGCTGAAAACTTTGGTCACTTCAACCACGACAAGCTGGAAAATGGCGAGTTTCAGGAAGCGTTAAGCCTTTCGCTTTCTCGCCACTCAATTCCTGTTTTAGTAACTAACTGTACCGAGGCAATCTTGTCCATGTTACCTGTGGTCGTGTCTTATCGAGACGAAGTGGGTGTGGTAAATATTGGACATGACATGAACTTGAAGCCAACACTTGAACCACGTTTAGGCTCCGCATTCCATTTTGCTCTTTCTCGCTATCAAAACGTGCGATTATTTTTTGCTGGTGTTAGCGAACAAGATACAAAGCAAGAAACGTGGGAATACGCGGAGGATCAAGGTTGTGACTGGGTAACCGATAAAGAGTTTTCTTTTCGTCATCGCAATAATGTAAAGCAGTTGATCGGCAATTACCTCGACTATTGCGACCAAATAATCCTCAGTATCGACCTTGGCTCCCTAAAAACCAAAAACAGCCTTGATGGTACCTCAGAAATTGATATCCAAATGGTTCTACGCACCATTAGGCAATGTCTGGTTGCAGGTAAAGTCAGAGCCATTCAACTCGTAGGCGATCGCGATCGTCTGGTCTATTCGAGACAAACGAAAGCCATACTAGAAGAGTTATATCAAATGGCGCCACTCATTGTTCACGCAGCCTAGGATTAAGTTCTGTTCAGAATCAGGACGCTCAAGCTACTGATTCTGAACCAACATGGTTAATTATTATCTTTTACCAACAAATAGTTACATGAATAAAGCGACTCATGTCACACTTAGCTATTGAACTAATCACATACTTACGTTCTAATAACACCACTATGCTTTGGTATGACATACGAAATAAAAATAGCCAAAGTTCAATAAGTAAGCGGATTAAAAACCAAAAACACCGCCGACATTTCAACTTCTGTGAGCACTTGCTCACGCTCGCTTGATGCCATCTTGTTCCACTTTTTTAGGACATTTGATGATGCGTCTTTGCAGTATTTTCGCTGCGGTTCTTGTTTTACCACTAGCCTCACACGCCACCACTTATGACGTCAAAGATCTATCTGAGTTAGGTCAACTTTGCTCACACAAGAGTTTTAGTATCGGAAGTGATGGTACGACTTATCACTGTACAGGGAAACTAGTCCTACCCGCAGGTGACAAAATTGTCTCCTCATTACCGGAAAAAGAGATAACGCTAGAAGCAGCTCATGGCATTGTGTTAGAGGGGAACAATACGATTGGTGAACCCAATAAGCGTATCTCTCTACACGCACTCGCTACCGGATTAACGGTTAACAATGAGAAAGCTTCAAGCATTGACGATTACCAAAATAAGCACACTGTTATCTATGGTGATCTTCTATCGGCTTACCCAACAAAGCTGCATAACATTCTCATAGACGGGAATATTAAGCTAACAGGTTCGACACTTCACATTGATGGAGCGTACAACACCATAATTGGTGATATTTCGACACACAGCACGACCGATATATTCAATGCAAACATCTGCGGTAAGGTCGAATCACAAGGCGACACACTACACCTAAAAACAAACCATCCTTTACAAGATCATTTTGTCGTCGGTGACATTGTGGCGCACAGTTCTCTGCTTATTGATGACATGGAGATCTACGGCACTACTGAGACTAAAGGAGCATCTGCCGCATTGAACGGTTCGTTCTATGGCTCTACTACAGCAATTAAATACTTCCAAACATTGAACTTCAACAACGCTCCAAATCAGCCAAGTCAAGTTTGTGGTGAAATCCAACAAACGCCAGGAAGTGCACAAACGAAAGCACAAGACAACAGATACACGCAATACTGTGGATTGGGCGACACTGATTGTCACTACTCTTCTCAGCTCTGTCCGATCACCCCTCAAGATGTTCCGAATTGCAGCATGCAACCTCCATCGGAGAACGACTTCGACCTAAGCGTCACACCATCGGACGACATGGCACTGATGTGCGGCGACGATCTTCCGCAATTTACAGCAACAACAACCAATAATGGAGAAGTTGTAAGCGCAGAAGTCAGTGCTGCCCTATCACACCCTGACTTGTTCACTTTAGAGGTGGTCAAAGGTCAGCAGATATTAAAAGCAAACCAATTTATGTCTGACGACAATGGTGAGCTCGTTGTTCGAGTGGTCCCGAACGATATTGATACCATCGCGTTAGGTACGAACTACACGCTGACTTTCACTATGGCAGAAGACACCAGCAAGCATCAAACGGTTAGCTTTATGTTTACGCCATTTATGTTTGAGGCCTACTCAAAGACGAAAAGCGCCACTTTAAATGAAATACGCGTTATTGCAGGTAAACCAGAAAACGTGCATACGCGATTGCTGGCTTGTGCCTCCACAGGCGAACCTGTAGTGGCAAGCAACTACAATGGTACTCCTAAGGTTTTTCATCCATTGGTTCAACCATTAGGAGGAAGTGAAGGAAACTTTAGCTATTCAGCGGAATTTAAAGACGGCTTGTCTGAACATGGTCTTATCACGAACGAGTCCGGCATATTTGAAGTGACATTGTCCGATCATTTTGAATGTGAGGGATTTGAAGAGTGCCCAGAAGAAGGCAAAGTGGAAGTGAAAGGAACATTTAATGTGTACTCGCGACCATGGACACTGGCTATCTGTGACAACCAACGTGCTTTGCCTTCTGGCACCTCTGAACAAGGAGATGGGTTTATTGCCGCCGGAGAACTTTTCTCTCTAACAGTGAAGCCGATCATTTGGCAAACTGACGGCTCTGTAAGTGGTTCTGTTGAATCAGCACGTTATTGTGATGCCTCTATCACCCGTAATTTTACGCTTGATGACGCTCCAGCAGCATCCGTTGTCTTGTCGAGTGAGCAACATACGCCATCAGAGACAGCGAACCAAACCTCGAAATTGCTAAAAAGTAGTTACTCACTGGCTCAGGCGCATAATTCAGCCAAGAATGATCAATTCGTCTTTAATGGATTATATTGGGAAGAAGTCGGGAGCTTGAGAGTAAAAGCAAACCTAGAAAGTAAATATCTAGGTATGACTGTTAACGAAGGCTATCGTTACATCGGTCGTTTTTACCCAAAATATTTTCAAGTGCAAGACCAAGGATGGCACTACCCACATGGCCAAACTTTTGCTTACATGAATCAACCTTTTGAAAAAGTCACTTACGATGTTGTCGCACTCAATGCGAATAAAGAAAACGTGAAGAACTACGTCCACTTTTCATCTAACCTTCAACAACATTTCGATTTAGGCGAGCTAAGCTCATACTCCGAACGGTTTTTGCCGCCTAAGCCTAAGAAGGTAGACTGGAAACTACTGGGTAGCGCGAGTGTTGGAACGTTTGTTATCGAGAAGCCCTCAACCAACGCGACTTGTAACAATAGCCCATGTTGGAAAAAGAACACAACCGATAAACAATACCCTGATGGTCCATTTAATAATGGGACTAACAGTGACAGCAGCAAAATAGGTATAGTCACGACTAAAGCCGTTGATGAGGTAAATTTCTTTGATAACAGCGAAGTGCTCACTCAACAACCGGACATTCGATTCGGTCGTTTGAACTTTCAAGATGTAGGTGGCAACCAAGGCATGGTGATCAAAGTGCCACTTGATGTGGAAATTTGGCAAAACGGTCGATTTACGACTAACTTCGATGACAGCTCAACAACGGCGAATGGTGAATATTACTTCAGCACGCCAATTTGGTCGCATGCGCCAGCAAACAACGCCCTTCTTTCTGGCGTTGGAACGATGAGTATTGGCAGGATGACCGATATCGTTGCAAGCCAAATTGACTCAGCGCGCGAGCAAATACAATTCCACCTAGATTTAGACAGCTCAGGCAATCGCATCCCTTGGCTGAAATACGATTGGGATAGCTCTACAAGTGAAGAGGAAAACCCACCCGTCATTGTTACGTTTGGTATTCACCGAGGAAACGATCGCATTATTTATCGTGGTGAACCCAATATGCTTGGCCTAAATTAACGCGAAACGGCAAACAAAAAGAGCCCCTCAATTGAGGGGCTCTTTTCATCACAAACTGATGTAATTTACTTTGCGCCACGACGCGCTTTCAGGCGCTTCACCATAGCAAGACGACGCTCTGCCGACCCTTGGTCTGTTGCCGACTGGTTCGGATTATTACGACGACCTTGACGATTCTTGAATGCTGGTTTTGAGTGCAGCTTTTCAATGTAAGATTCACGCTGTTTTGGTTCATAGCCTGCAAGCTCAATACGGCGAATGCGTTGCTGGATTAGATTTTCAACCTGAACCACCGTGAGCTCTTCATCTCGGTTTACAAATGAAACAGCATGACCTTGTTTACCTGCACGACCCGTACGACCAATTCGGTGAACGTAATCTTCCGCTAGGAAAGGCATGTCATAGTTCACAACGTGAGGTAAGTCTTCAATATCTAGACCTCGAGCAGCGACATCGGTAGCCACCATGACACGTGCTTTGCCAGACTTGAACTCTTCTAGCGCACGACGACGAGCGCTTTGAGCACGGTCACCATGACAAACCACCGCTTTGATACCATCAAGTTTCAGCTCTTTTACCACTTCGTTTGCGGTCTCTTTATAGTTCACAAATACCAACACTTGTTTCCAGTTTTTGCGACCAATTAGCTCTGAAAGCAGTTCCGTTTTTCGCTCTTGATCAACTGGATATAGCACGTGAGCAACTGTTTGTGCCGTAGTATTTGCACGCTCTACTTCGATACGTTTTGGTTTACGCAGAATGTCTTTCGCTAACAGATTTAGCTGGCTTGAAGTCGTTGCCGAAAACATCATGATTTGTGGGTCTGTATCCACATCCAGCATGATCTTACGAACTGCATGAATAAAGCCCATATCCAAGATACGGTCTGCTTCATCAAACACCAAAAACTCTACGTGTGCCACCGAGACATTACCTTGTTCGATGTGTTCTTCCAATCGACCAGGTGTAGCCACAAGGATATCAACACCATTTTCCAGTGCCGCAACCTGAGAAGACATTTTACGGCCACCGAAAATCGCCGCCACCGACAGATTGGTGTACTTCGTATAAGCTTTGATGTTGTCAGCAATTTGTTCAGCAAGCTCGCGAGTTGGAGCCAAGATAAGTGCACGAGCAGTCTTACGAGAAGCGCTACGGTTACTGTCTAACAACTGCTGAATCATAGGCAGAGAAAACGCAGCCGTTTTACCAGTACCTGTTTGTGCTGTAGCGAAAATATCATGGCCTTTGCGAGCCATTGGAATCGCCTTCTGTTGAATTGGCGTTAACTTTTCATAACCGCATTCTGCCAGTGCTTTAACCACTTCTGGCGCAAAACCTTGAGATGAAAATGACATTGAGCGTATTCCTTAAACAAACCACTAAAAATAGCTTTAAAAATTTAGCCGTGCACTATACCCGAATTTGAGTGATTTATCTCACTTTTCTCATTGAAACACTACAAAAGCAAAAACGGCGAACGCAGACAGATTGCTGGTTCACCGTTTCCGTTTAACATTTGTTCGATTTAACGCTTGATGCCAGACAACTGAAGGAGAATTTGCTCAAGTTCATCCCATGGCAACAGCTGAGAATCTATCACTTCTAATCGTGATTCAAACCCTTCTAAGCTGATTTCATTCACCGACACGACTCGGTTGGCAACATTAAACGCGTAACACCCCTGATCTGTGTTGACCACCGCTTTAACACGTTCCGCCGTTAATTCCGAAAGCATTGAGAAAAGTTTATCAAAATCAAACGTGTACTCTGCCCCAAACAACCACCCGCAACTAAAATACCCTTGCCCTTTGTTCTCTTTACGCACAAAGGCTTCACCAGGCGGCAACTGGAATTGAGGCTCTTGGTGAGCATGGTCATGATGGTGTGACTCAATATGGGAAGAAGCGCTGCCGTAAACTCGTTCGATATCCAAGACTTCTATCGGTAACTCACCGTCATGAATAAGCTTACTGAATACTTTTGAGGGAGATTGGTCCGTCACCCAGTCATTAAACACATCAATGTCGTGACTGGTACAAAGGTCAACCTTACTGCCTATAACCACATCTGCGCTGTCTAACTGGTCCACGAAATTTTGGTTAGAAAGATATTTCTCATCACTTAAGTTACGCGGATCAACCAGAGCGATCGTCGCTTTTAGATCAACGTAAGGTTCATACTGTTCTGAGGTAAGCGTCGCGATAACCTGTTTTGGATGACCAAGGCCTGTCGGCTCAATCAATAAACGGTCCGGTTTTTGGCGCAGTAACGCGGTAATACCGACCGACATTGGCACGCCCGCCGTGCAACACATACAGCCACCCGGCACTTCTTTAATCAGCGCTCCTTGGTCGGTCATCAATGCACCGTCGATGCCAATCTCACCAAATTCATTGACCAAAACCGCCCAGCTTTCGTTTTCCGGTTTGTTCTTCAGTAGATTTAAAATCGTGGTCGTTTTACCGACACCCAAAAATCCGGTCAGTATGTTGGTTGGTACTCGATTTGACATGCTTATCTCCGACACGTTAGTGCATTAATGCTCCCGCAAAGTATACGGAGAATGTGACTCGCTTCAACGCTTTTTATCGCGCTCATCAAGCTCATTGCGTGATGCGTGGGTACACATTTTTTGAGAATGATCAGAGTGACTTATCAACTCTGAACGCTTCATATCAGAAAGATACATACTGGTGTAAATGACGCAGGTAAAAAACGCGATAATAGCGACTACGATGGGAAGAACTCCGAGCGTGTTTTCGAATTTAAGCGCAGCGATAGCCAATGCGAAAACAACGACAGAGATAAGTGCGATAGACTTACTTTTGTTGCTTTTCATGATAACTCGCCTTTCGTAAGGGTAGCCCCTAACACCTCCTGTATTAGGGGAACGCCAGTTTGAACAACATCCAACCTGACTATTCAATGCTACTCCTTTCGCTACTTGTGAAATTTGACAAAGCTAACATTTATTACAACATCAAACGATGAACTTATTACTAGCTTTCAGACACTTAGTGGACTGTAAAACACTTACTAGCAAATCGACCCGCCGCTGATCAATATGTCGTTTTCATTGGCAATACAAACTTGAGCCACTAGCCTTAGCCCTTCGACTATCATCTCCAGAGACATGGAAGGCTGACTGCCATCTACTGCTTGTTCTGGCAATAATGGGATATGAACAAACCCATGACGAATTGGTTTGTCTTTTAGATAATGTTGGATGCCATAAAAAAGGTGGTTACATACAAATGTTCCGGCACTGTTAGAAATCTGGCTAGGTATCCCCTGCTTTTGCAGCGTTTGAACAACACGCTTTATCGGCAGCGTCGAGAAGTAAGCATCTGGGCCGTCAGCCACTACGGGTTCATCAATCGGCTGATGACCAGCGTTATCTGGAATACGAAAATCATCCACATTAATTGCGACACGCTCTGGGGTGATCACGCCACGTCCAGCCGCTTGCCCAACGGTAATCACACAATCTGGCTGGTGCGCTTCTATTGCATCAATAACGGTATTCACTGACTCATGCCGAATCACAGGAACTGGGCAAGTAACGATCATGGCATCTTCTATTGCCACAGCCTCTAATCGCTTCACCGCTTCTAAAGCGGGGTTAATGGCGTCACCACCAAAAGGCTCAAAACCGGTAATCAGGACTTTCTTCATAACAACCTTTAGGAAAAGAGTTTCACAAATTATTGCACTCCCCTTCACCCTATCCAATAACAAAAGTATTGTTGACATAAGCCAGACAACATTATGTGACTCATGTCTAACCAGCGAGGGTTGTCACCTTTATTGAATCTAGACAAGTTCCGGACTATCGAGACTAACTATCGATGATTAGTGGCAGGGCTTGGCTCTCTCATTACATGACTCACGCAGAAACTTGGTTTCCACGCTTAACTTAGGTAGAGTACGCGACCGCAATGCAATTCGAAGAGATTGAATACAATGAATATTGATAACCATGTAATCGAAACGATTGAAGAGTTAGAGGCATTTCTGCATTTAGTAGAAAGCGGCGCTCTGGGTCTTGAAGGTGTCACTGGCGTTGCGCTAGCCACCTCTAATACCGATGGCCGTCCATTTGTTGCCGTATTAGGAGAAAAGCACCAATTGCTCCTTGGCCGCTGGGTTTCGCAGCACGTATATGACAATGGTAAAGACATCGTTCGTAACGGCCCAACCAGAAAACACTAAGCGCTCAGCACCATCTATAACATCATACCGTCTTATACACCAAGCGTATGCTTTGAATGCAATGCGCTTGGTGTAATTAAAAAATAAAAAAAGAAAAGGCTAGCCTTTATTAATTTTGTCGGTATACTGCACATCAGCTCTTACGGAAAGAGCTATTAATGTAATTAAAGATCAAAGTTTCTCTCAGTTCCACATCGAATTCCTCGTTTACGTTCCTGCGACAAAATAGTTATCTCTAAAATCATATAGTAGCACTTGATATTAGCTAAAAATTCAATATTTAAAACAATCAAATATAGAGGTATCTATGTCTAATAAATTAACTGGTTCAGTAAAATGGTTCAACGAAACTAAAGGTTTTGGTTTTATTTCTCAAGACAATGGCGGTGATGACGTATTCGTTCACTTCCGTTCTATTGTTTCTGAAGGCTTCAAAACTCTTACTGAAGGCCAAAAAGTATCGTTCGTTGTTGAACAAGGTAACAAAGGTTTACAAGCTGCTGAAGTAACTGCACTGTAATTCTTTGTGTGGCATCAACGTTGTTGGTGCCACCATCCCCTTCCACTTATCGCCGCCCTTACTATTCTCTATCTAAGTTTATATACCCAAATCACTTACCTCTCCCACACCGTCATTAATCACTTTCAATAAAGTCACTTTGGTATACATCTTTAGGTAATCACACTACCTATCTTGCAATTCCAGTTTGGAATTAAATTAATCTGATTCATATCTGAATCACTTCGCCTCATGCTTTGCTCATATAAATAAAGTTTATAAAATAAAAGCGATTGGCGAATATAAGAGAAAAAAATGAAATTAAATATATCCGCACAATCAATAAATTCTAATAATTACGAGCACATTATCCCTAGCCGAGACGTTATCCTTAGCCTATTCGATAAAGTTAAAAATCACTTAAGTCACGAGCAAATTTCTCGCTCTACTGGCTTAGATGAGAAACCACAAAAAGACGCTTTAAAAAAACGTTTACGCGCTATGGAGCGCGATGGCCAGTTGATTTTCACGCATCGCCGTGGTTATAAAAAAGTCGATCAAACCGCTTTGGTTTCTGGAAAGGTCAGCATTCACGCAGACGGCTTTGGATTTGTCACTTACGACAGTAATGAAAAAGACCTTTTCTTACCTAAACACCAACTTACTCATGTGTTTGATGGCGATATCGTACTGGTTCTGAAAGGCAATGCTCAGCATCAAGGACGCTCAAATCATCGTTTCATCAAAATAGTGGAACGAAAAACAACCCACATCGTGGGCTTGTTAAAGAGAAAAGGTTCGAACTTCTATCTAGTGCCAGAAAGCGCGAAACTGACTCAAACCATTCATGTCACACCAAATGATCTTATCGCCAAAAGTGCCGGTAAACTCGTTCATTGTAAAGTCACGGCCTATCCAGATCACAGACAATCAACAACAGTTGAAGTGGCTGAAGTATTAGGGCGTCCAGGAGAAGCAGGGATTGAAGTTAAATTGGCGTTACGTCGACATGGCATCAATGACCATTGGGATGATGAAGTTCTTCACGCTGCTTCCGCATTTGGCAATCACGTAGACGAAAAAGACAAAACGTCACGAGTGGATTATCGAGATTTACCGTTCGTCACTATCGACGGGGACGACGCGAAAGACTTTGATGATGCCGTTTACGCATACCAAATGGACAACGGGCATTGGAAGTTATTCGTCGCGATTGCAGACGTATCTCACTACGTTCAGCCAAACGACCATTTAGATCTTGAGGCGCAATCTCGTGCAACGTCCGTTTACTTCCCCGGATACGTTGTACCAATGCTACCAGAAACATTATCTAACGGTTTGTGCTCGCTTAACCCGAATGAAGACAGATTGGTTATGGTATGTGAGATGACCTTTGACGACGAAGGTAACATGCTAGATTCAGAGTTTTCTGAAGGGATCATTCACTCGCATGCTCGTTTAACTTATAACGAAGCTTACCGCATTGTTTCCCAATCAGCGGAAGCAAAAAAATACCAAGGTAAGAACCCAAAACAAAACATTAAACAGCATCTGGTGAATCTCCATCGCTTGTATTTGAACCTATCTGGTCAACGTCAAGTCCGTGGTGCCATTGATTTTGACACGCAAGAGCTTTCATTCACGTTAAACAATAAAAAGAAAATCGCGTCCATCGTTCCTGTAGTTCGAAATGATGCCCACCGAATGATCGAAGAATTCATGCTGTGTGCCAACGTTGCCACCGCTCAATTTTTGCAGCAACAAAAAATACCGAGCTTATACCGCGTGCACTCTGGTCCTCAGATGAAAAAACTGTCCTCATTAAGAATGATGCTTGCAGACAAAGGGCTAACGCTTGCGGGTGGTGATAAACCAACTTCTCATGACTACAACGCATTACTGGAACAGGTGCAAGATTTGGATGAGTGTGATGTGATTCGTACCCTACTGCTACGTTCTCAAAGTCAAGCCGAGTATTCGCCGAAGAATATGGGTCACTTCGGTTTAGCCTATGACGCATACGCACACTTTACTTCGCCAATTCGTCGTTACCCAGACTTACTCGTTCACCGCGCCATTCGCGCTAAACTTCGAGAGCAAAAAACAGGCAAGCTACGCAGTCTGCTCATGAAACTAAAACCTATTCGTCAATTGACAGGTGCTGCGAACAACTACCCTTACGATACAAAAGTAATCGAGCAACTGAGCGTGCACTGTTCGCATCAATCTCGTCAGGCAGATGAAGTGAGTCGAGAGGTTGAGTCAGCACTGAAATGTCATTACATGAAGCCATTTATCGGGCAACACTTCATGGGGACGGTGTCTGGAGTCACACACTTCGGGGTATTTGTTGAGTTAGAGGAAAACCGAATCGAAGGTCTCATTCCTTTATCAAGTTTTCAAAATGGTGAGTTCGAATTTGATGCAGTCAAACAAAAAATTTCCAGCCAGAGCACCACGTTTACTTTAGGGACTAAAGTGCACGTGTTGGTTAAAGACGTCGATTCGAAACAAAGAAAGATCATGTTCAATTTAAAAGATGCAGAACACACGGTAGGTTAGTCTGTTGTAGTCTATTTTCTAACCCATTGTTCAAAAATAAAAAATAAGCTTTAGATACCGCGATTAACTTGTGACATTTTGCTGACATCAGCTCATTCTAAAACCCTAATATCTGGCAAAGGAAACGAATCTAACTTTTGTTTCCAGACACCATCGCAGAGTGTATTTCCAACACTCTGTTTGCCTCGAGAGGTTCTTATGACAGCCTAGGATCTCTCGGGGCTTTTTTGCGCCTCTTAAACCCCACCTTATGTTGTACCCAACCCGTTACCAACCACACAAATTGTACTTTTTAACTAGTTCACTAGATCGCGAATTCTGATTTAAGCAACTGATCACACAACCACTTCTAAATTTTGGTTATAAAAGTATCAATACTTTCGTTAACTAGGATGTAAATAATGAAAAACTCGTTTGATCTCACTATGCCCAACGAAGAAGGATACTTTGGTGAATACGGTGGTAGCTTTGTTCCACCTGAGCTTAAACAAATCATGCATGACATCAACGCAGCTTATGAGGAATGCTGCAAAGATCCTGAATTTAAAGCGGAACTCGCTCGTCTGTATAAGCACTTTGTTGGACGACCTAGCCCAATCTTCCATGCGGAAAACTTGTCTAAAAAATACGGAGCAGACATCTACCTAAAGCGCGAAGACTTAAACCATACAGGCGCACATAAAATTAACCACTGCTTAGGGGAAGCCATTCTCGCTAAAAAGATGGGTAAGAAGAAGCTGATTGCTGAAACTGGCGCAGGGCAACACGGTGTTGCGCTTGCTACAGCCGCGGCATTGGTTGGCTTGAAATGCGATATTTACATGGGTGAAGTTGATATCGCCAAAGAACATCCGAATGTCGTCCGCATGAGAATCCTTGGTGCTAATGTCCTTCCTGCCACTCATGGGCGCAAAACCCTCAAAGAAGCAGTAGATTCTGCATTCGAAGCTTATCTGAAAGATCCTGATACACAACTTTATGCGATAGGCTCTGTCGTTGGCCCTCACCCATTCCCTAAAATGGTACGAGATTTCCAATCAATTATCGGTAACGAAGCACGAGTTCAATTCAAAGAAATGACTGGTAAGCTACCCAATAATCTCGTTGCATGTGTTGGGGGAGGATCTAATGCGATGGGGCTATTTACTGCTTTCCTAGACGATGAACAAGTCGCTATTCACGGCGTCGAGCCCGCGGGCCGTTCTTTGCAAAAGGTTGGCGAGCATGCTGCAACACTCACACTCGGTGAGCCAGGTATTATGCACGGATTTAAGTCTTACATGCTTAAAGATGAGCAAGGCGAACCTCAGGAAGTCTATTCTGTAGCAAGTGGCTTAGATTACCCATCGGTTGGGCCTCAGCATAGTTACTTAAAAGACATTGGCCGTGTCAATTACGGCTCAATCAGTGATGACGAAGCGATTGATGCATTCTTTGAACTGTCTCGCGAAGAGGGGATTATTCCAGCGATTGAATCCGCACACGCTGTCGCTTACGCGATTAAACTCGCGAAGCAAGGAGAAACTAGCTCAATTCTGATCAACTTATCCGGTCGCGGTGACAAAGACATTGATTTTGTCGTTGAACACTACGGCGAAAAATATGGCATTGAATCAATTATTTAGTCACGACTTCGTAGGCTAAATGTCTATACAAAAAGCTACCTATTACTAGGTAGCTTTTTGTTTGCGCCTTACTTTCCCTACATGCGCTTTGAAGGCTTAACTACACAGTCCAAACCTTTTACTTTTGAGAAATAGGCATAGCTTGAGAAAGCCCTCTTACTTACCACTCCAACTATGCCTTTAGAGCGTAATTCGATTAACCTATAAGGGCTGGAATGCCTGGAAGCTGACCAACAACAGCAAGGGAGCCTGCACAAACGATAAACGCAGTGCCAGGAATCAGGTATTTATCTTTGCGCGAGAGTTCGTTGGCACGCTCATGGTCGCCGATAAGTCCAAGGTTATCCAGCAGCATCGTGATTGCCCAGCCAAAGACTGGATTAACGAATGCACAGGCAAAAATACAGATACCGGCACTGAGTGAATCTTTATGCTTGTGGATCATCTGCATACCCGCTTCTAAAAGCGGTAAGAATACACCGACAATCAAAGCAACACGCAGAACAGGCTCCCACATCGCTAGATCCATAGGGTAACCAATTACCGCGGCGGCAATACACATGAAACCCGTTAACAGTGCGCCACCTGGAATAGGACGTTTAGCAATTGCGGCTGGAATCATGTACGTTCCCCAAGAAGAAGCTAGGTTTCCGCCACCTAATAGTGAGCCAACTCCCTGACGAACAGACGCTCCGACCATCGTGTCGTCGACATCCATGAGTACGCCTTTCGCTTCTTTCGGGTAGTTAAGTTCTTGAAACACACGATGGCCAAGATAATCAGGGGACCACATAGCGACTGCCAGTAGCGCAAATGGAGTCACGGCAATAAAGTGCTCTAAGGTTGGCCAACCTAGTTGCCAGCCTGTATCTTCACCCCACCAATAGAATGGACTGAAATTAGGCAGGCCCGGCTCAGTGGTAAAAGCAAACTCAGCGCCCATCAAATAAGCAACAATACCCGCGAGTGCAGAGCACAGTGGGATTGCCAACCAACGCTTGTTGATCTTAGCTAGGTAGGCATAAACCATAACCGTTAGACCAATGACAACAAACGAAATGTAACCTTGATCCGTACTAGCAGCCCACGCTTCCGTCTTATTAATCTGTCCGAGCAACCCAACAGCGCCTAGGTAGATCAATAACCCTCCTCGAACTCCAATGCCAGTCAGGGTCATGAGTTTAGAACCGCCTTTAGTAAAAGCGAGAATTAAACCAAAAGCACATACCATCAAACCGAGAGCCAGAGGATGCCCCCCAGCGGCAGCAATCATAGGAATCAGTGGTATCATTGGGCCGTGAGTACCGGCTAAGTTTGCGTTCGGATTTAGGATGGCAGAAAACAGGATAACGAACAGAGCGCCCGCAATAAGCAGTTCGTAACGCACGTTTTCTGCAACGAACTCGGGAGATAAGCCAAATTGAGCCGCAAAGGCGGCAACCATGGCGGTTACCATAACCACTTTACCAATGGTGGCGGCTAATGCAGGCACCCAGTCTTCGATTTCAATACTGTAATCACGTGATGGCAAATGAATACCCCAGCGACGAAAGCTCATGATGGTTAAATCATGGTTTAGAAAGTCTTCACGACTTTCAAATTCATGCGGTTTTTTGCGCACATCCCTGTAAAAGGTCTTACTTGAGTCAGACATTGAGCTATCCTTTGTTATATTTCAACGTTGAACTATGCCAACTAGAGTTTCGCTTGGTATACAGACCAATACGAGACAACACCCACATCAAACATCGAGGCCACACCAAGAAAGTGGTATGGCTAATTTTTGATTTGAACCTATTAAGCATGTATTGCTATCGGTAGGAATATTAGACATTAGTAAAAGAACAACAAAAATCTCACTTGTTACACAAATATTTAACATTATATTAGAGTACGCCGATCTTTAGTGAGAGTTTTTGAACAGCAATTCAAGAAGAGGAACAGTCGCAACCCCACCTGTGCTTTTCAGGGTAGAAAAACATGTCTGAATTCACACAGGTAATTGGTTAATTTTGCTCATGCAAGTACGCACTAACAACATCAAATCGAGTTGCAACCCAAACCATCGCTGCCTAACTATAGATATCTCTGTAATGTATACTTTGCTAAACTCCACCCTTTGATGAGTAAGGCCCCTAAAATGATGACTGACGAAGAAAGAATCGAACTGCAACGGAACAACCCACTGCACGGGTTAAAGCTAGAAACTATGTTGCAAGAGTTGGTGGATTTTTATGGCTGGGACATTCTAGATACAGCAATGCGCTTTAATTGCTTTAACACTAAGCCTTCGATTGCAAGTAGTGTGAAGTATTTAAAGAAGACCGAATGGGCGAGAGAAAAATTAGAAAACTTTTACCTTTATCGCTTTAAGCGCATGCCACGCGCAAGTGAAGAAGAATATGATTTACCACCGAGAGCTCGTACGTTCCCTCATGGTCTTGAACCTAAAGAGCCAATGCCGCTAACCGTTGACTCTATCCTCAAGTCACAAGCTAAAGCTGCATCCGCATTTAAAAAACGCTCACCTCGTGGACGTCCGACGCGTCGATAGTACATAACCTTGAAAAGCAATAGAGCCCTACTGGTAGCTCCAGCAAGGCTCTATTGTTCTTTAAAGAAATGGCTAGAAGAGAATACTCAAGCTAGTGCGCCCCCTTCTCCAACGCCTCCCATAAGTAAACTCACATGTAGTTTACGTTTTCTATTGATTACGCTTTTTCTTCTTTTTACCCGTACCTGCTGGCTTTGCTCGCGGCTTCATCGGTAAAAAGTAGGCTTCACTTTGGTCGTCTTCCACTTCAAAGCCCTCTACCTGCTCACGTTCAAGTTGGAATTTATTTTTCTTTTCTATCACTTTGAAATGGTGGTAGTCATCGTAATCGATAAGAGATAGCCCTAGACCCACTTCACCAGCACGACCACTACGCCCTATTCGATGCATATAGTCAGCAGGACTACGCGGGAGATCGAAGTTAATCACCACTGGCAGCTTTTCAATATCAAGGCCACGTGCTGCGATATCGGTGGCAATAAGAACTTGAATCTCGCCAGACTTAAAACCGTCAAGTACACGAGTACGAGCGCCCTGCCCTTTATCACCATGGAAAACTTCAGCAGTAATACCGCGTTTTGACAGTTTTTGAGCTAAATGGTTACAGGCATTCTTAGCATTCACAAAAATCAAAGTCTGTCGCCACTGATGTTGTTTGATTAAGTGCGCGAGTACCGCCGTTTTCTCACCTTTATTTACACTAAACACGCGTTGCACCAAAGTGCTGGCTTCTGCGCTCTGCAACTGAACTTCAGCAGGGTCGCGGAGCAAGTGCTGAGACAGCGTCGTGACTTTATCAGGGAAAGTAGCAGAAAATAGCAGCGTCTGCTTCTTCTCTGGCAGTAACGCAAGAATCTTATTGAGTTCTTCGGTAAATCCGAGGCTCAACATACGGTCAGCTTCATCGAGCACGAGCGTTTTTACTTGGTCCAACTTAATCGCGTTACTGGATACCAGATCAAGTAATCGACCCGGCGTAGCTACGATAATGTCACAGCCACCGCGAAGCGCCAGCATTTGTGGGTTCACCGACACACCACCAAATACGGCAACCGTTTTGATCTTATCTCTAAGATGGTATGAGTAAGATTTGACGTTGTATGCCACCTGTGATGCCAGCTCACGAGTTGGAACTAAAATCAGGTGAGAAACGAAGTTACCACGGCGATTATTTGATTCATCTTGCCGAACAATTTTTTGCAGAATTGGAAGCGAAAAAGCAGCGGTTTTACCAGAGCCCGTATTGGCACCGCCAACAATGTCTTTCCCTTCAAGGATATAAGGAATGGTATGAGATTGAATGGGCGTCGGTTGGCTGTATTCTAACGCTTCTAGTCGCTCGACTAAGGTTGGAATCAGGCCAAGATCGGCAAATGTCGCTTGCTGTGTTTTATCTGTCATTACGATGAGTGGCTCAGTGCTAGTAAAGGCCGTGTATCTTATGCTATTTCGCGTCTGGATGTTAGAGATAATGGCCCAAACAGAAGATTGGTGAAAGAAGCACTATAGGAAGCAGGAATCTCCTTTCACTAACATGAGTTAATGGTTTCTATAACCAAGGCTCTACAACTCACGATGGTAGCGTTCGCGACGAACAAAGGGAAAAAGAGTCAGACCTTCTGAATCCTGTAAAGACAAAACACATTGTATTTTGGGGAAAGAGATTGCAAAAGCAGGCCACATCCGAATCAAAGGCTTAACCACACTATTTAGCCCTGCGGTTTTGAGAGCAGAATACAGCTTGAGCAAAGCCCTAGGTCACTAATGTCCATCGTTGTCTATTTAACTAATGTAGTGGACTCGGTTGTATAGATTACTTTCGCACGATACCACGGTTCTTCTTAGGGCAAGTTTAACTGCTATAGCCACAATCGTTGCTGATGTCGTATATGGAAATACCTGTTGTCAGAAAGGTAACGCGCCAAGATGAGTAATGTTGCATATCATCCTCGTAAGCCCAATTCCTTCACGAGGTAGTAATGGAACAAATTAATTTGCCCCGATATCTGATATGTAGCTTCGCCTTTGTGTTGCTTTATCCTACGGCAATAGATCTCTACTTGGTTGCTTTACCACAAATCGCCACTGACCTGTCTGCGAGCGAATCACAGCTTCATATTGCTTTTTCTATTTACCTTGCTGGTCTAGCATCGACTATGGTTTTTGTTGGGCGAGCTGCTGATTGTTTTGGACGCAAACCTGTTGCCATTTGCGGTGCAGTGATTTTTACCCTTGCATCAATGTTCGCGGGCTCTGCTGAGACCAGTAATAGCTTCCTAATAATGCGCTTCTTTCAAGGTGTAGGTGCCGCATGTTGCTATGTAGTGGCCTTCGCCATTTTGCGCGACACTTTAGGTGACCCAAAGCGAGCTAAGGTTCTATCGATGCTCAATGGAATTATCTGTTCTATCCCAGTACTTGCCCCCGTGATCGGCAATCTGATTATGATCAAGTTTCCGTGGCCCGTGTTATTCACTGCCATGGCGATGATGGGTATTGCGATAGGCTTAATTGCTTGCTTTGTCTTAAAAGAAACCTTGCCTAAAACCAAGCGCACACTTTTAGATGTGAGTGAAGATTCGAACGAATCACTATATAACCGTTTTTTTATATCGCGCGTTATTTACACATCTTTAGGCGTCACAGCGATTCTCTCTTATGTAAATACGTCACCAATGATAATAATGGATTCGATTGGCTTTACTCGAGGCGATTACTCAACCACGATGGCACTACTCGCAATGGTAGGTATGGCAACATCGTTTTCAGTACCATTTGCTTTGTCTTACTTCAAACAAACCACATTGATGTTCGCTGCACAAATGACCAATTTCCTGTCGGCTATCGTTATTCTCGCGGCTCACTTGAATAGCGATAGTCCGACACTTTATATGGTAGGATTCACTCTGCTCAGCATGAGTTTCCCTATGGGGTTTGGTGTGGCGATGAGTCAAGCGTTAAGCCAATTCTCACGCAAAGCTGGACTTGCAAGCTCTATGCTTGGCATAGGTCAGGTTTCTTGGTCTGCACTTTACATTTGGTTGATGGCGACGTTAGGTGTGTCGGCTGTGATTATGTTAATGATAGCGTTGGTTGCTAGTAGCGTTATTGGACTCTCCATAATATTATTATTTCCAAATCAGAACGTTAGTGAGCCTCATGAAGAAATCTCTTGCCCGACTTGATCTTAATTTACTGCTCACTCTGCAATTGCTACTGCAAGAGCAGAGTGTTACTAAAACGGCGAAAAAACTTAATGTAACTCCCTCAACCGTGAGTAAGTCTTTAGGCAAATTGCGCGCTTGGTTTGATGACCCGCTTTTTGTGAATACGCCGCAAGGCCTAAAGCCAACAAATCTCGCGACAAACGTGCAAGTGCTTTTGTCAGACTGGATGCAGATCGGTAACCAGATTGTTTCACACCGAGGTGATGATGCGCCAAGCGGGGTTAAATTTCATCTTGGAGTAGAGTCGCCATTGTCACTCATCATGGCGGATGAACTGACCAAACGAATCCATGATTTTTATCCAGACTCAACGGTAAAGTTCCATAACTGGGATTACGACTCGTTAGACGCCATTACCATCGGTGAAGTGGATATTGGTTTTACTGGCCGTGAAAGCCATCCTCGCTCCAAAGAGTCGTTAGAACTGCTCCCGTATTTTATTAATTTCGAAGTGCTGTTTTCAGATTTACCTATGGTGTATGTCCGCAAAGATCATCCTGCGCTCAAGCAAGAGTGGAATTTGGATACTTTCTTAAGCTATGCCCACATCAATGTAGCATGGGAGAAAAATGACAGTTGGGCATTGGATGAGATCTTGGCTGAACAGGGATATACTCGAAACGTTAGCCTAACGATGGCGAGTTTCGAGCAAGCTTTATTTGTTGCAGAAAAGCCCGACCATCAAATGTTAACCACAGCACCAAAGTATTGTCAGCGATACTGCGAACAGCTTCACCCCAACTTAATAGCGTTGCCTATCCCAATTACCGAAGACTATCAGCACAAGCTACTGATTCCATTTACTATGATTTGGCACAAGCGCAATAACCAGAACCCTAAAATCGTGTGGTTGAGGGAGACGATAAAGAGCCTGTATGGCACAAGTTGAACGGGTAATTTTGAAGTAGATTTAAAGCAAAGGAATGAACATTCTCCCCCCTTTATGTTGTCAATAACCGTAAGAGTGTGGTCTTGCCTTCCATTAGATTAAGTATTTTAAAATCTTGAACTCTATTATCCACTTCGAAATTGATTTCAGCTCATTTGGGCAGAAAGAAGCTAGAAGCACTTGCTTATGTTGGGTGAGTAAATGTATGCAAAACCTCAGTACATAAAAACGAACCTAATTTAGGTAAGCTCTTGGCAACTATATGCCACGACTCGAAAAGTAACGCGTGGGTGAATCACCATAGACCCGACGAAACATAGCGATAAAGTTACTGGGTGTCGAATAACCCAAAGCATGTGCAACCGCTCCTACTGATTCTCCGCGAGCCATCATTTCTAACGAATGTATTAGCAGTGCTTGTTGCCGCCATTCACTAAAACTCATGTTTAACTCACTTCGAATCAATCGTCTTAACGTCCGAGATGAGACTGCCCCGATCTTTGCCCAATGCTCCACAGAATATTTGCTGTTTGGGTCTATTAAAATTGCTTGAGTAACTTTTTGCAGTCTCGGATCTCTGGGCAGGGGGATGTGGAGTGACTCATGAGGGCTATTGACGATTTCATCGGATATTACGGCAAGAATACGTAAAGACTGTATGGATAGCTCGTCTGTTTTGCTCCATATCGATGCCCTAACCGATAGGGCTTTCAAGACATCGCTCATGTGGATCACACAAGGTCTCATTGGAAACCGCTCACAGCTCTCTGGAGTAAACAGTAATGAACGACCTTTCAGAGAACCACAAAAATAAACACTGTGCATCGCACCCGGGGGGATCCAACCAGCTCGGTGAGGTGGTAGTATCCACGCTCCTTCATCGGTTTTTACCTGTATTAGCCCTTCATCTATACACAGTAGCTGGCCTCGATGATGACTGTGCCAATTATGTGGCCGTTGCTCCAAATGGTTGAAGTCGCTCCTTTCATGCTGCCACTCCTTAGCGATCAGTGCGGCTCCATTTTTCCATTCGCTGTAGTCAGAGTTTGTCACTTTATTTACTCAATTCCATGTTGGCCATTATTCATTATTTTCTGTCCTCTTAACGTTACCATAGCAAGTTAGCGTTCGAGTAACATTTTAGCAACGACCATTTTATCGAAGGCAGAACCATCATGAACGAACCTATCTTTATTATCTATTACATTACAGCAGGCTTGGGCATTGGCTTTCTCGCTGGACTCGTTGGTGTGGGTGGTGGTGGAATGGCCGTCCCGATTTTTGCGTTTCTGTTTTCACTACAGGGAATAGCTGATACAGAAGTGGTCCATCTTGCGTTAGGGACATCAATGGCTTCGATGATTATTACAACATTGGGCAGCATGCGCGCTCACTACAAAAAAGAGAATGTAGACTCGACAATGGTAGTAAAAATGTTGAGCGGAGTTCTAGTCGGAACATTTTGCGCCACATTCGTAGCATCGTATCTACAGGGGATCTATCTGGCAGGTTTTTTCAGCGTATTCATGTTGTATGTTGCTTATAAGATGTTTCTCAACACTGAAAATGAGTACAACCCTAACCCACATGGGGCTATCGGTAATATCACTGTAGGCTCGGTGATTGGCTCTGTATCAGCACTTGTCTCTATAAGCGGTGCGGGGTTGATCATCCCCTATCTTGTCCAGCAAAATTTTGAGGTAAAACGTGCTATTGGTACCTCTGCTGCGATAGGTTTCCCTATCGCGCTGTCAGGAAGCCTCGGTTACATGTTAAACGGATGGGGAAACACAGATTGGAACAACTTAGTATTAGGATACATATACCTTCCTGCAATGCTCAGCTTCTCCATTAGTAGCTACTTAACTACTAGCCTCGGCGTGCGTTGTGCAGAGTATTTCCCAAATAAAGTTCTTAAGAAAATCGTTGGTATTTTGTGTGTTCTTCTGAGTTTTAAAATGCTGGTACAAGTACTTAATTAGGGCAAGTAATACAGTCATCAGTATGTCTTGCAATATGTTGTGGGGACAAGCCTGAAAAACTTACTTCTCGCTTTGCAGGTCCAAGCACACAATGTGTAAGAAAGCTCCGCATTGTTGCACTCTTATGACTTTGTTAAGCCAGCCAGAATTACATCCAAAATTTGTTGGTGATTATCCTTTCTGGAAACCTCGTCACGCTCCTGGCAAAGTGCTTCCTCCCCTTCTGATGCGAGAATTTTAATGCCACGCTCAGTACATTCTGCGAACGCACTAAACTGACTCGCACTGGGAATCTCTTGAAATGTCACATTGGGAAGAGCAACAAGTGATTCGGCTGGTGTCAGTGCGGGATGTAGCCGATCAGAAAGCGTCACCACGGTGATAGCATTGTTCATCAAGGCCAGAGTTTCATGGACAAAAGTTTTCGTTAGCTCAGGGTTGATAACGACGACCGATTTCAGTTTGCTTTCAGACTGAAATCGGGGGAATTTTTGATCCGGGATGTTGGTAATATCAACGTTATTTTCACGTAACCAATGACAGTCTACATTGGTGACGTTGTGGCACGATGTTCGATATTTTTCCGGGCTTATTTGCGCTCCGGAGAGCATCAGCATAGATGTCCCGCCCAGAAAAAAGCCGACACCCTGCACTGCATCAGTATCTACGCCTCCGGACAGTATCCCGACCGAACTTAATTCGTTCAGCCCAAGCACCAAATCACTGGTTCTGAATGTGATTTCATCAACAGCCATTTCTGCATTGATTTCGTTTGGTGCAGGAGGCTTTGGTACAACAACGACATAACCTTGTTTCGCTAGGCCCGAAGCTATCCAACCACTATGGGAAAATGCTGACCGTGTTCCGCCCTGCGACAAAAGCACAACGGGAAATTTTCCACTTGCTAACGGGGCATCTAACTGCGTTTCGACTGATTTAAAAATGTTACCCCTACCAAACGTGAAGTTGTTTTTTTCATTCGTTGTGGGATACCAGTAGTAGACTTCTACTGGCTTATCTCTGTCTTCACTGAATACCGTTTTGACTGTTAGCGCAGAATGGTATTTCGGCTCATTCGTACTGGCGCTGACACTGACACACAATGTAGCGAGTAGAAACGACATTATTATTTTGGTTTTCATTTTTACCCCAGCCGATCAATACATTACTCTGCACGGCATCTGGAAAAATAACGCGCAGAAGATTCTCCATATATTTTTTGCGAAACATAACAATAAAGTTACTCGGAGTCGAGTAACCCAAAGCAAGTGTCTGCTTTGAACTGCGCCAGCACTCTCTTGGACAAAAGTTACTTAGAGTAATCACTTAAATTACGAAAATGCGCATAACTTTAGGTATGAGAAAGTCGCTTAGTGAAATGTCCAGTTTCGTAGGTGCGGATCACAATCCGATGCACTACTCGTTGCGCCAACACTGCATTACTCATTGACTGATGCGAGTGGAGACAGACTCATCATTGAGCATGACAAAGATGGTGTGAAACTCTATCGAGGAGAAGCTAACGCTGTGATGACCAACCAGCCATCTGTTGCCAAGCATCAAGAGAACTGGAGACCCAATGTTAATTTGGACTTTTCTACTGTAGATAGCCAAACCCAATACGGAAACAGGGGAAGAATCAACCCTGAAGACCGATATCTTCATGCTAATTATTTCCTAAACCAATTAGAGGCGCCTACGTCCGTTAGAAATGGGATGCTAAAATTAGCCTCTGTCGCATACAACATACCGCATGATGCTAATAACAGAGTAATTGATGGAGAAATGACCGGCTATGCCACTGAATATCAAGTCACCATTGATGTAACCAATGGTGATACTGTATTCCAGTATAAGTGGGGAGACAATTGGTCTCATCAGGAGTGGAATATGTATGAGATCTTAGAAAAAGGCGAAAAGATAAAAGTCGACTTAGACAAGTAAATATAGTGGCAAGTCATAACAACTTGCCGCTAGACACTTATTTACCTGAGAGTTGCTTTGCTGCTTCTCTTAAGTAACCCGGGGCGTGATCATCACGGTCGTTCGGCGAGGTCGCAAAAACGATAGCAACGAAGTCTCGGGCTGGGTCAACGTAAATGCCTTGGTGCATATTACCGTGCTTAAACATAGCGCCATCAGCAAACACTGCATCCCATTGCGCTGAGTTACGCTCTGCCTTCTCACCGAACCAATCAGCTGAGTAGCCTTGCTCAGTCGTGCCTTGATATGCTTCTGGTTGACCTAGCGTCTGAATATTTTTCAGCAGTTCATCACTAATAACCTTAGAGTCTGATACCTTATTCCAGCTTGGGGTATAGATCATCGCATACTTAAGCATGTCTTCTGGTGTTGTACTGTTAAAGCCACCCGCTACCGCAGTACCATTTGCCGCAAGACCCACTGAGTACGGGCCGGCTACACCAACCTTCGACCAAACTTTCTCATTAAACAAATCTACCCATTTTTTGTTGGTCGCTTGCTCAACGGCTAACACTAAAGCTTGAGTAACAGCTGTGGAGTATTGGAATTTATCTCCTGGATTCAGTCCCTCAACCGGCTTAACGGTTTTTAACTTTTCAATCCAAGTATCACCTACAGGGGTAAACAATGAAGAAAAAAACTTTTCAATCCAACTATTTGGATCGGAGAAGGCGGCCGTAGTTTCTTCCAGATCAAGAGCTGTAGACATGTTCAGTGCGTTGCGAACACTCACTTTCTCCCATTCAGTACCCTTTAGCTCTGCCACGTAAGAAGTGATTGGCTTATCTAGGTCCAACACACCTTCTTGTGCAAGCATCATTGCGACTGTACCCACTGTCGTCTTCGAAGTAGACATCCAAATATGCTGATCATTAGGGTTCATACCAGGATACGCTTCATAAACGACTTTACCTTTATGAGCCATCATTACCGCTTGCACACGGCTTTGGTCGCTGTGAACAAACTCATCAAGTGTTTTGGAGGTAGAGCCATCTTTGTATTGGTATGTCAAATTAGAAAGCTGAGGTTTAATATCACGCTCTAAATCTCGTACAGGATGCGTTGGAAGCACGGTATCCACTGGGAAGAAAGAAGAAAAATGCATATTAATATACACGCCATCGTCACCAGCAGCCTGCCAATTTGGCACACTAAAACGATTACGGATTGTTTGAGCTTCTTGAAATGAAAGTGGCTCTTTTGCCTTGGAAATTGGCGTCGTTTGCTCTGTGATACCACTGATATAAAGGTCGCTTGTTGCAAGCGCAGACATTGATGGCAATGCGGCAAAAGCCGTAAACAAGGCAATCACTAAAGGTGTTTCTGACATTTTCATTATTTAAAGGTTCCTAGTTTCTATTCATGGTGGCTTTGATCACTACTCCAAAGAATAAAAAAGCATAAGAGGCGAGTATTGTTTCTACTTTACCAATAGCAATAGCAATAGAGTGTGAGTCTATGGTTAATCCTAAGTATTAAGGAACAATATCCCAACTCGTATTCAGAGGACTTGATCATTCAAAAACGGCTTTGTTGCGTAATTAAGTTTAGAGACAGAGCTGCCCCATTTCGTGTATTTCTTAGTCAAGACGATAAGTTTCAGGCATACCTAACCCTGTAAGCTTGTTCAACGCTTTTATCATCGCGTAAGTTTCACCCACCTGTGCATTGTAATTTCTTAAGCTCAGTTGCCCTCCTAGCAACTGTTTAACTCGATACATCAATGTTTCAGAGAGTGAACGTTTGTGATATCTATACCGCTTTTATGAAATTTATCAGCATATTGTGTCGGAGTTAATTCAGGCAGAGAGAGATGAAGAACCCGTATTGCTATTTGATCGCAAACTCTCCTCGACGATACACATTTTTGTTGCACTGACTGGTGTTCAAGATACCAACACTGGAGCCGTACTAATGAGCCAGCTGTTTCAGCGAGTCTAGACAACGCTGATAGTCTCGATAAAACTGTCCCATCGCTATGTGAATATTCTTCATATCTTCACGATAGTGCAGCGTGTTCAAGTCAAAAGCATAGTCATTCAACGAAACTAGCTCCTCTGCGATCTCTATGGGGTTGGCGTCGCGTGGATAGATCGACTCAATGATATCGATAGATGGAATGTCGCTGTCACTCTTGCGCAACTCAATACGCTGTTTCTGTGCTCTCAACAAGTTGGGGTTGCGCTCAAGCAACTGAATATAGGTCGATAGCTTCGAGAGAGTTTGCCGTTTGATGGCATTTAGCTGTTGCGAAATGTAGGCATCATCTAAAGGTGCGTGATTAAGCACTGTGCTTCTCACCTTGCGTCAATCACTGCTGTGCTTTTCTAACAACTCCATTCTCTCCCATATGACCTGCTGCAATTTAGATGCTTTTAATCTAGCAGTATTGAGTGAACGAGTGGATAGCGATTTCTTTATTTCACGCCCATTTGGGAAAAAAGATCGAAATCGGGCGGGAATTTGATAACGGAAGTACCAGATACCTGAAGAAGAACGTTGAGTAAGATAGCGCATGTTTAGTACCACTATTTAGTACCAATCGCTTTCTGAGCTATATTTGTAGGGTAATTACTTGATAAGTAGGGGTAAAGCAGGAGTTGTGATGCTTGCAAGATAAGTCTTCATAGTGTGAACCAACTATCAACGAGTTAAAGGACTACTTGCGACATAAGTTCGCATAACATTGCATCAAAAGTCTGCAAACTTTAACAATAACCCAAATCCAACGTTGTAAAATTACCACACCCCAATTAATCCTCTAGAAGACATAGCGGACAACATAGCGGACATATGTGTAACAAAATTTTGGACATTAATGAGCTACGCTAACCTCCCTAATAATCGGAATTGACATGAGGAAATGTATGGCAAACCTTAGTTGGAACGCTGAATATTTGTCTAAGGCTGTTGGTGGAACGTTTTCCTCCATCGGTTAGGGGTTACCTCATAACGCTCTTTAAATTTATCTCTGAAAATGAGAACTGAGCTAAACCCTGTTTTTGCAACAATCTGTTCAATAGACAAATCTGTAGATTCAAGTAGATCCTGAGCCAAGTTTAGTCGCTCAGCCGTCAGCCATTCTCCAAATGACATACCTGTAGCTCTATTAAATTTTCTCGTAAAAGTTCGGCGGGACATCATCACTGAATCTGCTAGCTCATCCAGTGAATATTTTTGATTGATATCACGCCTGATATTGTCCATTAATGCATTGATACGTGAATCAGATGTCGTCACAGGTATAGGTTGATCGATAAACTGAGCTTGCCCACCATCTCTGTATGGAGGCACAACCATTCTTCTTGCTACTCGGTTCGCAATCGTACTGCTGTAGTATTTTCGGAAAACATACAGACAGCAATCGATACCTGCGGCAGTACCTGCTGAGGTTATCACCCCGCTATCTTCAACATATAAGGCATTCGTATCGAGCGAAACTTCTGGAAAGCGTTGACTAAAATCCTGTTCTAATTCCCAATGTGTCGCAGCTCGTTTCCCCGCTAATAAGCCAGCATAAGCGAGAACATAACCACCAAGACATAAACCGACAACCAATGCGCCTCGGGCATGAGCACGACAGAGAGCATTGAGTAACTTTTCATTAGGGCGCTCGTCAATTGTTCTCCAATAAGGTACAACGATGATGTCACAATACTCTAGGAAATCAAGCTGCGCCTCGGTATGAATTTCCATACCGATATCAGATAAAATCGGTCCTTCCTCTCCAGCGACAAATTTAAGCTCGAAAAAAGCTTCATTAAGGGTATCTCTTCCAAACACAATGCTAGGGACAGAAATATGAAACGGGCTAAAGCGATTGAAAACAACAACAGCAACGGAAGGAATTTTATGGTTTTCATTGAGATACATAGTTCGTTTCCAAAGTAAAATGCACAGAGCAATGTTAGTACACTACTCTGTGCGGTTCATAAACGCAGGCCATAGGTTTGCTTTATGACATCAAAACTAGATTATCACTGTTTCACCATCTTCTGGAACAAACACAAAATCGCTAATCATATTTGCAGCTGCGTATTCGCGCATTTCTTGAGTAGTCACCAATACATGGTTAACCGCCCCCATATGAGTCGCAACGATTTTCGCTTTAGGTAGCACTTGGTGTGTTTTTAGTACATCTTCTTTACCCATAATAATAGGACCAAAGCCCAGTACATGCGCCCAACCTGTATTGAGAATAACGACACCTGGTTGTTCTTTTTTCATGGTTTCTTCTACACCTGGAATCCAAATCGTATCACCAACCACATATAACTTTTCTTCATCGGCATGGGAAAAAATCACGCCTGTCACTTCACCCAAAATTTCAGCCATTTGATCATGTTGGAATGCTGCATCAGAGCCATGCTGGCAGACTGTACGTGTAAATGAAATACCGTGATATTCAGTCTCTTCAGAGAAGATTTTAACGTTGGTAAAACCTTGTGATAGAAGAATAGTTTCATCACCTTCGTGCTGTACAAAAATCAATTTATCTTTAGGTATCGCATTCACCGCTGTTTCATCCCAGTGGTCTGGGTGAGTATGAGTTAGAAGAACAGCGTCCACATTGATGATGCTTTCAAGAGGCAGAGGCAATTCAACTGTTGGATTGCGTAAGTGTGAATTTGCTGTTCCTTCAAATCCAGGGTAAGTGCCTTTTGGCGCTAACATTGGGTCAATAAGGAATGTTTTACCTGCATAATCGATGACTTGTGTTGCATTGCGAATTTGTGTGATTTTCATAATTGTGCTCCAGTTTTGCTGTAATGGAGTCATTTTATGCAATAGGATAGACGCTCAAAAGTGGCTTAAAGGACACATAAGGATGCTATTGGGACAAAAATTTGTTCTTGGAATTAGTTGTTATTAGATAAATTGAGGGAAACTAATAGAAACCATTTTAGTGTTCAACAACTGACGTAACACTGTTTGGGGCATTTTTGATTTTGACTAATTTGTCCAACAGGCTGTTGGACAATTGGTGTCAGTCGGGGTTTGTTTCTTATTCAGAAACAAATCAGCATCTTTAATTACCTTTTCAACAGTTGCAAATTTTGCAACTGTTCAAGCCCCAAAAGCTAAACGGTTGACCCCCTAGGAATGAAGCTGTTGAGACAATTAAAAACAATACACTAGCTCAGTGGAAAAGTGACTCTGGCTATCACGACCGTTCACTCTCTGAGACGGCAATGAACAAAATCTTGGGGCTAGGTGTACCTGCTAGAAACTGACGGTAAGTTAGGTAGGAGGACTATATCCCTTACCTGATTTGATAAACAACGCCCATTTTAACCAATATTGAACTGGTTAGAAGCTTTTTCGATAATCACTGGGACTTCACAGTCACCGTCTCGAACGAAGAATAGTTCTAGGCACTTTTGATCTAGTTACTTAACCGTATACCGCCCTCTCGTCGCCGTTGATGAGAGGGCTTTTTTACAACCGTTTCACTTCACCAGATCTAATACGCTCGCGTAGTACGGATAAATGGCACGCCATGTTCGTCGTTAATCACTTGAGCCTGAACGTCATAAATGCTCTGCACAAGGTCTGAAGTTAAGATCGCTTTCGGATGACCACTTGCCACCAGATGTCCGTTTTTCAGTACCAACAAGTTATCTGCATATTGCGCAGCCAAATTAAGGTCGTGTAACACCATGATCGTGACATACTCTCGCTCTCGAGTCTGGCTTACCAAATGTTCAAGCAGTACGTGTTGATAGTGAAGGTCGAGCGCACTGACTGGCTCATCCAACATCATGATCTTGGGCTCACGCATTAACGCCTGTGCGAAGAGAATCATTTGCCGTTGACCACCACTGAGCTTGCTCACGTCTTTGTTTGCCAAATGCGAAAGTCCTATCTGGTCTAATATACCCAGCGCTTTATGCAGCGTGTCATTGCCCACTCTCAAGCTCAGCGCGTCTAACTGCCCAAGCAACACAACTTCAATCGCTGTTAGATTCACGTCTAAATTGATGTCTTGTGGCATATAACCAAACTGGCTTCGCCACTGTGAAAGCGAATTATGCGTTAGCGAATTATCACCATAATTGACCTCACCGGACTCCAACTTGATGTCACCAAACAACGCTTTAAGCAGCGTACTTTTACCTGTTCCGTTTGGCCCTAGAATTGCGGTTACTTGACCCGGCTTGAGTTCAAAGTCGATATTTTTAGCCAGGTTTAATGAGCCAATTTGAATGTTAATTTGCTTAGCTGTCAGCATCGTTACCCTCGCTTCGCGATAATCAGCCAAAAGAAGAACGGTACGCCAATAATCGCAGTCACTATTCCGATTGGGAACAACGCACCGGGCACGATCACTTTTGAAAGAACAGACGCAGTCGAAAGAAGAAACGCGCCGATTAGGAATGAAAGAGGTAAGAAGAATCGCTGGTCTTCGCCAACCAACATTTTGGCAATGTTAGGCGCGACAATACCAACAAACCCAATGATGCCAACAAAACTGGTCACCGTTGCTGTCATCAAGGCAACGATAAATAATGTTTTCAAGCGCAGCTTAGCGACGTTAACACCGACACTTTTTGCTCGCTCTTCACCTAAACGCAGGGCAGTTAATTTCCAAGAATCTTTGAGTAACAGAGTAACACCAGCCACCACAACCAACGAGGTGATCAACAAGTTCCCCCACGTGGCTTTCGACAAGCTACCAAACAGCCAAAATAGGATTTGCTGACTTAATTCTGGGGACGAGACAAACTGCACCAACGACAATAGCGACTGAAAAAGAAATAATAATGCAATACCCGCCAGTATTAGCTGACCTGAGCTGATATGGCGCATTGAGGCCAACGCGAAAAGAAAACACGCAGAAAGCATGCAGCAGATGAAGGCACCGAGCGGGACAGCGTAATTACTATCTAAGCCCAATGAACCGAAATAAAGCGTAATTGCAGCACCAAAACCCGCAGCCGCAGCCATACCTAACGTGTAAGGACTTGCCATCGAGTTGTTTAACAACGTCTGCATCTCAGCGCCACCAACCCCGAGCGAACCACCGACAACAATCGCCATAAGTGCAATCGGCAAACGCAAGTTGGTCACAATGACTTGTGTGGAGGCATCAACCTGAGACGGTAAGCCGATAAACTCTAAAATCGCATACAGAACCCGGCTTGCATCCAACATTGATGGCCCTGTCATGATATCGAGCACAAAAGAGATGACCAAAATAAGACAAAAAACACTCAGTACAACAAAGCGTTTCCGCTCATACTTTCTCTGATTTTCAATGGCTTGTAACACAGCTTCGGATTGCATCTAACGTTACCTGATTTCCTAAAGGATAGATTTTCTTTTTCTACTGCATCGCCGCTTGTTCAGTGCAAACCGCGCCGAGTACTAAATTGAGAAAGCATACTAACAAAAATGATAATAATTTGCATAAAGATTAATAAAAAGCTTATTATCGGCAACCAAGATAAGGGATCCAGTGGACACTGGCATATAGAAAAGAGTCTAAGTTACCATGTATAAAACACTACTCAGTTTTGCTGCACTTACTGTCAGTGCTTCGGCATTTGCAGAAATCACCACCGTTACCGACGTACTAGGTCGAGAAGTTACCTTCGACGCACCAGCCAAGCGCGCGGTTGTCGGTTTCTATCCAGAAGACTATATGGCCATTGGTACAGAAGCCGCGTATGACAACGTGGTTGGTATGTCTAAGTACATATGGCAGGCACGCTCTGCAAACTGGGAGCTTTACGTTAAACACAGCCCTTCTCTTGACAAAATTCCTGAAATTGGTCGTGTCGATACCAATACGTTTTCTGCGGAAAAAGTCATTAGTCTAAACCCAGACGTCCTGATGCTCGCTGACTGGCAATACAAAGGCCTTGGCTCAGAAATCGAACGTATCGAAGATGCGGGAATTTCTGTGGTTGTCGTCGATTACAACGCACAAACTTTGGAGCGCCACCTGAAAAGTACACAGCTGATTGGTGTGATCACTGGTCAAGAAGAGCGTGCAGAAAAAATCGCCAATGAATACAAACAAAACCTAGAAATGATCACTCAGCGACTTGAGTCTGCCAACCTAGAAAAACCAAAAGTCTATACCGAGTATGGTGCTGCTGGCGTGAATGAAGTCGGGTATACCTTCGGCAAAAATATGTGGGGTGCGATTGCTACCATGACGGGTGGAGACAATATTTCAGCGCCGTTTGTTGAATGGTGGGGAAAACTCAACCCAGAACAAATTATCGTTGCTAACCCTGATGTGATTGTCATGACGGGGTATGAATCAGGCAGCTCTGATGATGCAATGGTGATGGGGCAAGGGGTCGATGAGGCACTTGCGAAGCAGCGTTTAGCCGGATTTAAACAGCGCATTGGCTGGTCATCTATTGCAGCGGTTAAGAACAATCGCATGTATGCGGCTTACCACGGCGCTTGTCGTACTATTCTCGATGGCGCGATGCTGCAGTTCTACGCTAAAGCAATGTACCCAGAACAGTTTAAAGACTTAGATCCAAAGCAAGCCTACTTAGACTTCTACGCTAAATACTTGCCAGTCACGCCAAGTGGTTCTTTTGTCACGCAGCTGTAGTCTGTTTTGAAATATGTCAGGTTGAACTTATATCAACCTGACTTTACCGTATGTACATTTTTATGATTTATAAAGCAAAAAAAGGACTCTAACGGGAATCCTTGACATTATCAGGCGTTATTGCCTTACGCTTTCTTTGGTAGAGAGTACTCACATGAGTACTCGTACGGCCAATTCACATCACTATGCCGTTTCTTTTATTTTACTCGATTAGCTGTTGAACGCTTTCGAAATACAGTTCAGGCACCCTATATTCGGTCGTATACATTGGACTCATTTCGTATTACTAAAACTTGGCCAATATCCTTTTTCCAAAATATTAACTATATCTGCGCTGAAAAGGAATGGGGCAGAATTGAGTTAGCCAACACGCCTTCCCATCTGACTGCATCACGACAGTTCAATAGCTTGCTCTCATGGGAGTGCTGAACTGCTCGCTGACTAATGAAGTCAGCAAGTCAAAGTAGGAAAATGAGACTTCGTAAACGCCGTAAAGTAATACGTTGGGCTAATCTTACGGTTTGTTTTTCTCAGCGTTTTTAGGTAGCAACGGAGTTCTTTCATGAGCAATGGTCCAATCATCGTATCCCCCGAAAGCAGCGTTCAGAGGCTTCAACGAGTCGAGTTGCAGGCAACAGGTATCTACGATGAGAAGTGGTTACAGCAACTTATCTTTGCTAACGCTGACCTATTACCCTTTTATGAGATTGATGCGGACTATATCGGTGCGGTACCAGTGTGTATGGAGCTTGCCACTAAGTCGGGTCGAGTGGACTGCATCTATGTGACGCCATCGGGCCGATTGGTCATCGCGGAAACCAAACTCTATCGTAATCCTCAATCTCGTAGAGAAGTGATTGGACAGATACTCGATTACGCTAAAGACTTGATGAATTGGAGCTACGACGAACTTGATACTAAGGTTTGTGCAATTAATGGTGGTCTGTCGCTTTTTGAATTGGTTAAGGCGGATGGCCATGAAGTATTAGAAGCCTCATTCATTGATACGGTCCAGCGAAACCTCTCAAAAGGCCGCTTCTTATTATTGGTAGTGGGCGATGGTATTCGAGAGGGGGCTTTTGAGATAAAGGACTTTCTTAATACGTATGCATCAATGGAGTTTTCTTTTGCCATGGTTGAGGTGCAGATCTTCCACATGCCAGGCGAACAACTGCTCGTGAATCCTCAAGTGATGCGCAAAACTGAAATTACTGAGCGCCGAGTGATTTCGATTAATCAAGTAAGTAGTGAAGTTACTGAGAAACTGGAATCCACCAACGAGCAAAATGAATCAGTCACAAACAAAGGTTCTAGTCAATCCTATGAGTATTGGAGTGCATTGCTTAATTATCTTGAGCTTGATGACACTAGTGTAAGGTTACCAACCCCTTCGACTAAGGGGCACTTATGGTTCGAGTTACCACCAAGGGCACACAATAGTTGGATAACAACTTACCGCTCTAAACCCAATGAGGTGGGTGTCTTTGTGAGATTCAGAAATGACGCACTTGGGCAATACTTGTTTGAGTACCTGTATGCTAGGCGAGAGTCATTGATGCCACTATTGCCGGAGGACTCTGAATTTGTCCCAGAGAAGCTAAAAATCTCGCTACCTGTAATAACTCTTGACTGGCAGAACGAAGAGTCTTGGAAAGAAGCGTTTGATTTCTACCAGTTGCGTTTAAATCAAATTTACCCCACCGTTAAACCTTTGCTGCTACAAGCGCTCAATGCGTATGAAAATTAACGGCGTTTAAAAGCATAAGATGATAGTCCTCCGACTTCCCAGACACTACACAGACAAGGAAAAGTAGGTCAAACCCACTCACTGTGATTTGTGAGATTGAGCGTCACTGGCACGGGAAGGAGCAAAGGTGTGTTGCAGTTCTTAAATGGGGAAGTGTTTTTCCTCATATTCCTCAACCAATGCAGCTAGCCTTTCAAGTTTACAAATTAGTCTTATATTTGCTCTATCGAAAGGTATTGAGGTTACTTACCTTGGCGAGATTTTTTTAAAGTGCTCAATACCGCGTTGTATGCGACATTCAACACTTGTGCTGTTTCCCAAACTCCAGAGCTATTCATTAACATATCGACAATTTTTTCTTTTACATCTGGCTTGCGGACTTCGTAAACTTAATCGAGTTGAAAGCCCTTTCGACACTCGATACACCTGAAACGAGGAAAGACAGAATGCCCTTTTCCATGTTCACGGACGGGCTCTGTTTTATTACAGAAACGACATTGAACTTGGATAGTAGCCATGAGTTAAAAAACATCAGAAATCAGGTGGCTATATTAACATCTATCAACCGATTTGAGTCATGACCAATGAAAGAATAGTTAGGTTTTTATTGCGTAAATTATCGGTAAGAATAGTGCACATAACAGGCAATAAGCCAGGTGTGTAGAATTATTCTATTTTAGGGATTTTGCTCTAAATCTAAATGAATCTTTGCATTTCAATTTCAATAAAGCTTAGTTATTGATCATGTTTCTGAGTATGTGAATCATTCTCAACTATGCACATGATTGCTCATTGTCTAGTTTGATTTGTGTAACGTCACTGCAGCACGTATTGAGCGTACTACGCTGATTGTCTGTGTTTTCGTGTTGACAGTTTGGTACTAGGTAAAATCAACAAGACTATGATTTCAAGGAACATTTTATGTTAAAGAAACTACTAAGTTGTTGTATCACCTCCGCGCTCTGTTTTCATTCTTCTCTCGCTTTTTCGCAACCCAATGAGATTGCGGACAGTGCAGAGTTACAACAAGCTCCCGACACATTGCCTGCCACTTTGATGCTTGCACCGGACGACATCGCCATTGCAGATCGCTATATTGTGGTATTTCAACAACCGCAAATGATGGCGAGCAGCTCACCGGAATTCGAGCAATTCACGCAACAGTCTGTAGACCGCATGTCTGGTTTGTATTCGATACAAGTGGAGTCGGTTTTTGACCACTCGATAAGTGGATTTGTCGCTAACTTGAGTCCTGAGCAACTGAAAGATCTGCGTTCTGATCCTCGTGTGGACTACATTGAGCAAGACAGAATCCTATCGCTTGACCCAATAGTCTCGGCAGACGCAAATCAGACCAATGCCATTTGGGGACTAGACCGAATCGACCAACGTAACTTGCCACTCGATAACAACTACAGTGCCAACTTTGATGGAACTGGTGTAACGGCTTATGTTATCGATACTGGTGTGAACAATGCACACGTTGAGTTTGGTGGGCGCTCGGTTTCTGGGTATGACTTTGTCGATAATGATGCAGATGCAAGTGACTGTAATGGACACGGCACACACGTGGCGGGCACCATTGGCGGCAGCTTGTATGGTGTGGCGAAAAACGTCAACCTTGTCGGCGTGAGAGTATTGAGCTGTAGCGGATCGGGTTCTACGTCTGGTGTTATCGCCGGTGTGGACTGGGTGGCTGCGAACGCTTCCGGACCTTCAGTCGCCAACATGAGTTTAGGTGGCGGTCAATCTGTCGCTCTCGATAGCGCGGTGCAAAGTGCGGTTCAGTCAGGTGTCAGCTTTATGCTAGCAGCAGGTAACTCGAATGCTGATGCTTGTAACTACTCTCCAGCGCGCGTTGCTACTGGTGTGACTGTCGGCTCAACTACTAGCACGGATGCACGCTCGAGTTTTTCAAACTGGGGCAGTTGTGTGGATGTGTTTGCACCAGGCTCACAAATCAAATCTGCGTGGTATGACGGTGGTTACAAAACCATTAGTGGTACTTCGATGGCGACGCCACATGTGGCGGGTGTAGCAGCATTGTATCTTCAAGAAAACAGTTCACTGTCTCCAAGTCAAGTAGAGGACTTGATCGTTAGCCGCGCAACAAGCGGAAAGGTGACGGACACAAGAGGCAGCGTGAACAAGCTGCTTTATAGCTTAACGGATACTGATTGTGGGCAAGACTGTGGTGGCCCAGATCCAACACCGGATCCAGAAGGCAAGTTAACCTCGGGCGTGCCAGTGAGCGGTTTAAGTGGCTCAAGCGGTCAAGTAGCGTATTACTATGTTGATGTAGAAGCTGGGCAGCGCTTAACAGTACAAATGTATGGTGGCAGCGGTGATGCGGATTTGTATCTCCGTTTTGGTGCAAAACCGACACTGAATGCATGGGACTGCCGACCTTTCAAATACGGTAACAATGAAACATGTACGGTCAGCGCGACACAAAGTGGACGTTATAACGTCATGATTCAAGGTTACTCAAACTATAGCGGTGTCAGCATTCAAGCTAACTACTAGTTATTATTCTCGTTATTAAAAGAGAACAAAGCCCGCTTTTCGGTGGGCTTTGCTTTCGAGAATACTGCGTTTAATAGGTGGCGTTCGATGCTATTCAAACGCACCGGCCTTTTTCTTCAAGAACTCAACTCGAAGCGGCATCGAAGCTTTCTATTAGTTAGTAGTTAGTACACCGCATAAGTCGGGTTCTCCAAGTCGTGTACATCAAATAGGATGCGAACTTAATCTCCTCGAGCTAACTCTTTCTCCATCATAAATCTTGGCATGATGGCAAACCCAAGATGATACAAAACAAATTCTTTACCGTGACCGCGGTTCTCACTTGCAATTTTAGGCTGTGAGACAAACGCGTGACCTGACCTTGGCTGTTGGTCATCGTGAACGATATGGTGGCTAATCCGAGAAGATTGTATCCACTCAAAACTCAGACCCTATACTGCACATGTTGATGGGCTGACAACGGTAACATTGGATGAAATGGGCCTTGAACCACGCAAGATCATTATAAATGGGAACTATTAGGCAAAGAGACGATCAAACGAGGTAAATTGGAATGGGGAAAAAACGTTACAAACCATACAGACACGCCACTGATATAAGTGTTCTAGTCCTTTTCTATTAAATTATTAATAACTAAGTATATTGTAAAGAGAGTTGTGGTCAGTTAGCACGAGCAGTAGGCTTGTGCTAGCCAGGGCGCCTGACATTGGGAGAGCACTAAACATAAACCTTGGATTCTGCTACCGTAAAGCCCATATTTAATTTGAGAGAGATGGATAATGAACGACAGTTGGGCTAACTTCTTTCCGTACTTTGCTGGAGCTTTTAAGCTTATTGTACTAGGTATTGGAGCCTACTTAGCTATTAAATGGCATTTTGATGAAGAGCGAAGAGTAAGGGAGGCCGAAGGCGTGGTATTCGATAAACCAAGCTTCAAGAAAAAGTTCGCAATGATGCTAACCTTCCCATTCCTTCTAGGTCTTCTAGTCCTTCTCGTTATTTATGCAACTAACTGGTTTCTCTACTGACGGAATTTATTGATACGATCAATGTTTAAGCTCTCAACGGGTTTGGAGCAAAAAAGAGTCAGCCTAACGGTCTGGCTCTTTTGATGAAAACACATGGTATCGTGGAATAACTAGGGAAGCTGTGGCAGGTTACACTCACTTACTCCTTAGGCAGGTGACCAGTTTCCTTCGCAAGCTTTTGCATCGCCTCGGCAAACGTTGTTGTCCCGCCTTTAGCTTTAACCTGTATTACCTTATACCCCATTTTTTCCAACGCTTGGCGCTCTGCCAAAACAGCTTTGTCATCTTGCTGGCTACCTTGAGCTGGCTGATGAATGTAACATCCCTCTAATTTACCATCTTCGACCAATTGGTGGTGTTTCAGTGCATCGATATCAAAATTCATAATAAGTCTTTTCATTAAAAGTGGGAGTTTCTGTGGCTAGTTACATACGCTTCAAAGGCTTCACAACACTATCTAAGCCTTCAATTTTGAGCGCTAAACACAGCTTGAGCAAATCCCCTAGCTCGCCACTTGGCCAGCCCTTTTTATCGAACCACAGTAAGTATTCTTCAGGTAGGTCGATTAACACTCGCCCTGCATATTTCCCAAATGGCATTTGCATTCTAGCGAGTTTAATGAGGTTTTCTTTTTCTAACATAAGTGACAAAGATTTTAGGTAACTCGTCCAAGAATATCACTGCCGCCCTCTCCTCACCAGCAAATCGCACTCACGTTTATTTTGGCGGCTTTGACTCGCTTTGTGCTAGAGTACGCGGCATAAAAAATGAGAACGAGAAAGCAATGAAGTCACCTTGTCGAGCAGCATGTAAAAATAACGCCGGAATATGCTCTGGTTGTCACCGAACGATGGATGAAATCATCCAATGGAAAGACAAAACCGATCTCCAACGAGATACGATTATCGAACAAATCGCAGGGGAAGATTCAACACACAATTGTCCTGAGTGCGGGACTCAAGCCCATTGTGATATCGCCGCAGGCAAAGAAACCTGTTGGTGCTTTACTATTGAAACCCGTGATTTACCCAAGCCAAGCGCCAACCAGCTGTGTTTGTGCCGAAAATGTCTAGAAAAAAAGCCAGTCGCATAATACGACTGGCTTACTGTTCTGCGTTTTCTGACTGGTGTTTATTTAGCGGTTAAAGCGGGTGCTTCAAACTTAATACCATCCCACCCTGTTACCATAAAATTACGAATATTCTGGTGATCGCTATTCTCTGGATGCTGCAATACATCTTCACGATAAAAACGGCCAAAGCAGGCTAGCGTCGCTTCTTTGTCTAGGTTGTTTAGCAAACTGAAAGCGAAGATCTTACACGAACCGTTGTTCTCACCTGCATTGTTTTGTGTCTCACCATTAACAAAAGCGGTTGGCTCAAACGTATAGTTATCTTCGATCACCGCCATCGTTGCTTCAAATTCGACCTGCTCTGGTGAAGCTGCCAACAAATCTAAAAACGATTTTAATTCCATTATTCCTCTATCCCTACTTCATCATTTTGATGACATATTAGTTTCATAAAAAGCCAATATAAGAGTCATCAATCATACATATATTCAGAGCCTTACCAAATCACACGTCATTCAGCGTTCCATCATTCCAGTTGCGGAAATGGACAGCAGCTTAAAGCCCATGCTGATTGACAACCTATCGGATTGATAAGGAGATATCATGATCACCCCTTTAAAGGCAATCGGTGCACTCGCATTGTCATCACTTGCCATCGCGTGTTCATCACAACCCGAAGATACCGTGGCTTCATTCGCTACACAATGCAAACCTACCACTGCGCCCGTTGCTGGGGAAACGTCAATTCAAGGGTTAACGTTTATCGGGACATCCGTTGCTGATGCCCCATTCGACACATCGGCAGCTGAAATCGTCAGTTATGACGCCTGTACGGATAAGCTCTATGTGGTCAATGCTGAAGCAAAACGTGTCGATGTACTTTCTATGGATGACAACGGCGTACCAACGCAAACCGCATTCATTGATCTCAACAGCGCTGGCGAAGCAGCTGGCGTTGAAATTGGCGCTGCAAACAGTGTCGCTGTATTCAATGGTTTGGTCGCGGTTGCGATTGAAAACAGTAATAAACAAGCGAATGGTATTGTTGGTTTGTACCGCTCCGACGATTTGTCATTAGTCATGACGTTTCCAACAGGCGCTTTGCCAGACATGGTAGGCTTCTCGAAAGATGGCCGATACATCGCAACCGCTAATGAGGGCGAACCAAACAGCGATTACAGCGTCGATCCTGAAGGTAGCGTCACTTTGATCGATCTGAACCTTGGCGTTACTCAAGCAGAAGTGACACAAATTGGCTTTAACGAGTTTGATGGTTCACGAAAAGTAGAGCTTCCAATGAATGTGCGTATTTCGGGGCCAAACGCCACCATCGCACAAGATCTAGAGCCTGAATACCTCACTTTTGCAGATAACGGTAAAATCTATGTCGCGCTACAAGAAAATAACGCCATGGCAATCGTCAATCCAGTGAGCAAATCGGTAGAAAAAATTGTTGGCTTAGGTGAGAAGTCTTGGTCGGACGCTAAACTCGATGCATCCAACAAAGACAAAATTATTGGAAACTTGAAAAGCTACCCACAACTGGTTGGCTTATTTATGCCTGACACCATCGACAGCTACTCAGTGGATGGGACAACTTACATCGTATCCGCAAATGAAGGCGACGGCCGTGAGTACGGATTCAAAACCACTCAAGAACTGTGCGACAAAGCAGGCTTTATGTGGGATGAAGACGATTTCCTTGGAACAGATGAATACACTTCTGAGCAAGGAACCTGTTTAAATCATGTTGACGAAGTGCGCGGTAAGAAGCTGAAAGTAGCAGCAGAACACCCATTGGCAGAGGCACTAAAAGACAACAAACAACTCGCGCGTTTAAAAGTGATTAAGCCGGAACAAACGCTTTCTGCACAAGATAAGGTTCAAGCATTTGGCGCGCGTTCATTCTCGATTTGGGATGAAAACGGCAAGTTGGTCTTTGATAGCGATGACGATTTCGCGACTATCGCGCTGCTGAATGAAGGCAAGAACTTCAACAGTACCAACGATAACAATCACAGTGGCGATGACCGAAGTGATGATAAAGGCATTGAGCCAGAGGCGATTGAAGTAGCACAAATCAACGGTCACCATTACGCGTTTATCGGTTTAGAGCGCCAAGGCGGTATTATGACTTATGACATTACCGATCCGAAAAAAGCACAGTTCCTACATTACGTAAACCGTCGCGATTACAATCAGCCAGTGTGTACACAAGTGGAAGATGGCGAATGCACGAACGACACATACAATCCAAAAGCACGCGATTTAGGCCCAGAATCCATTAATTACTTTACTCGCAATGGTGGTCATTTTATCGCTGTTAGCAATGAAGTATCTGGCACGACATCCGTCTTCCGAATTAACCTATAAAGCAATGTAAAAGTCATTTAGAAACACAACGCCCGGCATAAAACCGGGCATTTTTTGTGTGAGGTAATGTCCTACTCTGCCGATACTAGTGCGTCACACTTTGATGCGCAGATAAAATCGTTTTTATGCAGACCTTTGATAGAGTGACTCCACCACGTTACGGTGACCTTACCCCACTCCAACAAAATAGAAGGATGGTGGAACTCATCTTCTGCCAGTTCCGCGATTTTGTTACTGAAAGCCCATGCTTGTTTGAAGTTTTTGAATTTATACACCTTTTCTAGTTGAGGTATGTCTTCTCTTTCAATGATCTGCCAATCAGACAATTGCAGCAGCAGAGATTGTTGTTCTTCTTTGCTTAGTGCAATGGCATCGATACTACAAGCTTCGCATTTTTGTTCATTCAACATGAGCAGGTTCCTTTGGTTCAAAAAGTGGAGGAAGCAGTCCAGCTTCAATCGCTAGATCGGCTTGTTTCAATAAATTTAACTGACTGATTTTAAAGAGCTGAGAAAAGTCATCAATCACGTAGTACTTCGGTTGCATGATGTCGATACGATAGGGCGTTCTCAACACAGTTTGTAATTCAAATGGGTCGCGAATTGCTACATCACTCTCTAATGCGTAGAGGGTTTCGCCAGGAGATGAGAGAATACCACCACCGTAAATTTTGGTTTTGTCCCCTTCTTTCACCAAGCCAAACTCTACGGTAAACCAGTAGAGACGAGCAAGATAGGCTCTTTGTTTTGGTGTAGCGGCTTGCCCTAGTTGACCATAATGCTCGGTAAATGCAGCAAAATCTGGGTTGGTTAACATCGCGCAATGACCAAATATTTCGTGGAAGAAATCCGGCTCTTGCAAGTAATCGAACTCTTCTCTGGTACGCAAGAATGTGGCGACGGGAAAGCGCTTATTACCGAGCAGATTAAAAAAACGGTCGAAGTCAATAAGCGCAGGAACGGGCTCCACTTGCCAACCTGTTGTCTCCATCAAGACACGATTAATTTCTGGCAATTGAGGAACGCGGTCTTGAGGTAAATCAAGCAGCGTTAAACCGTGTAAATAAGCCTTACAAGCTCTGTTTTGGATCACACCCATTTGTCGTGTTACCAAATCTCGCCAAATGGCGTCTTCTTCACGGCTCCATTCAACCCTGCCTTCCTGGTTTACGGGTTTAGAACGATACTGAGTCATGGCACATCTCCATTAACAAATCCTTTACATTAAGCCTATCTGCAGTCTTAAGAGCTTCCAATCCCTACACGATTTTCTCAGTATCGATTCGATGTAACATATTGTTTACAACACGTCGTAACTGCATGATTTTTATGACACGATATAATATCTAGCTTGTTTGACTTTATCGTGTATTCCTCTCAAACTAAAATCTGTTACCACTTTGTTATAGAGGGACCTATGCGCGAGAGCAGCAAAGTATGGCAACCGAGCGAAAGTCGTATCGAAGAAGCCAACATCACACAGTTTATTAAACACATTAATCGACAAGGAAATACCATTGAAAACTTCGCCGATCTGCATCAATGGTCGCTCGATCATGTGGAAAAATTTTGGCAAGAAGTCTGGTTATTCTGCGACGTCATTGGTACTCAAGGAGAGACCGTAAAGGAGCAAGCAGAAAGTCGCTGGCAGCAACCCGTCAAAAATAGAGACATAAAATGGTTCCCAAACGCACAAATTAACTACGCCGAAAACTTGCTAACCTACGCGTGTCACCAACCCGATGATCTCGCGATTTGGTTTGAAAATGAACGTGAAGAAAAGCAAACCTACACATGGAAACAATTGTGTGAAGAAGTTTCGAGTGTCCAGCAATGGTTGAAAGAATGTGGAATCAAGCAAGGTGATGTCGTCGCTGGTTATTTGCCTCACTTACCTCAGACGGTGATAGCCATGTTAGCCACCACCAGTTTAGGGGCAACCTGGACTTCTACCTCACCTGATTTTGGCGTTGAAAGCGTTTTGGAGCGCTTTGGTCAAGTGAAACCTAAAATCCTGTTTACTTGTGATGGCTATACATTCAATGGCAAAACTTTCGATATGTCTGAGAAAAACCAGCATATTGCGGATCATCTTGATGGTCTTAAACAGGTTTGCCAAATTAGCTACCTTAAACCACACATTTTTGAATGCGACGTCTGCACTCAAGATTGGCAAAACGTCCTGAATCAATACACACCCGAAGCGCTAACTTTTACTCGTGTTAATTTTAACGATCCGCTATTTGTGCTCTATTCTTCAGGCACGACAGGCAAACCGAAATGCATCGTTCATTCCGTCGGCGGAACAGTGCTTAACCATTTGAAAGAGCACCAACTGCATTGCGACATCCAACCTAACGACAGAGTGTTTTATTACACGACCTGCGGCTGGATGATGTGGAACTGGCACGTTTCTTCACTCGCGAGCGGCGCATGTTTAGTAATTTTTGATGGTAGCCCTGTTTATCCCGCTCATAACGTGCTTTGGGACCTCGCTGAACAAGCCGAAGTGACGCTGTTTGGAACTTCGGCGAAATACCTAGAGGCATTGGAAAAAGTTTCTTTTTCTCCGCCGAAAAGTGATGCATTTCCAAGTCTGAAAACCATTTGCTCAACGGGCTCAGTTCTGTATCCAGAACAGTTTGATTATGTCTATCAGCACATTAAAGAAGATATCCACCTCGCATCGATCTCAGGCGGGACAGACATTTGTGGCTGCTTTGTGTTAGGCAACCCTATTTCTCCCGTTTATCGAGGAGAGTGCCAATCAGCGGGATTAGGGGTCGATGTCAGAGTCTTTAACCCACAAGGTAATAGCGTAATTGGAGAGCGCGGTGAGTTGGTTTGTGCCAATTCATTGCCCAACTTCCCCGCTGGCTTTTGGAACGACACCGGGGAAAGATATCATCGTGCTTATTGGGATAAGTTCGACAATATTTGGCACCACGGCGACGATGTTGAACAAACCAGCGTTGGTGGATACGTGTTTTATGGTCGAAGTGATACCACGTTGAATCCCGGTGGCGTAAGAATCGGCACAGCCGAAATCTATCAGCAAGTGAACAGTATAGACGGTATTCTAGATTCCATCGCAGTAGGAAAAGAAGTCGATCGCAACGAACAAATATGGCTGTTTGTCCAATTAATGAAAGGGATAGAGCTCAACGACGAGATGATCGCCTCCATCAAAGCACAGCTAAAATCTGCATGTTCTCCAAGACATGTACCTAGTGCAATTTACGCAATAAGCGATATACCTAAGACCCGTTCGGGAAAATTGGTTGAGTTAGCCGTTAAGCAAGTCGTTAACAATCGGAGCGTAGAAAATTTAGGCGCAATAGCCAACCCTGAAGTATTGGAGGAGATACGCAGGATAGTCGCCCCAAAATAACCTCAGAACACTTGGTTGTTAGAGAACCACTTTGCTTACACCCGCAGCGACAGGTTGAAGAACAAGTGAGATTAACTTGAGTACATACCCTCAACCGATAAGAAAAAAGCGAGCTAGGTAGCTCGCTTTTATCATGTGGTGTTCTTTATTCAGTCTTAACGGCGACCAAGCCCCATTAATACCGACATTGTTTTACCGTCAGATGTAATGTCAAAAACGTGTTGCGATTCCACCTCAGTAAAACCTGCATCTTTCAAAGCACGTTTAGACTTCGCAAGGGTAAAACCGTCTTGTTCAGATTCTGCAATCCAATCAAAATGAACAAAGTAACCGCCGTGGTTAAGTAAAGAATGCGAGATTTTTAATGACGCGTCTAAGTCTTCCACAAACGCTAAAACTGACGATGCAACTACTAGGTCAAACTGTCCACGAAACGCTGGATGCTGAGCGACCAAGCCGCGAGACAATGCATCTACGACAGGTTCTACATTGGCAAGCTCTTTTTTATCGAGTTCTTCAATCATGGCTTCCGATGCGTCTAATGCTACGATATCTTTAACCATCGGTGACAATCGTTGACTTAACTGCCCGGTTCCGCATCCAAAATCTAGTACTTTAATGCCATCAAGCTGAGTTAGCTGTTGTAACTGCTCAAACACCGACTGCGCAAATTGCTCTGTTGCTGGATTTGATTCCCAGTTTTTTGCTAAGCCGTCCCAATCTTGTGCCATCGTGGCCTCCATGTTCACTTTTTGTAACCCACATAGATTACCGCAAAACCGTTAAAAGACCATAGACTTATCTGGCGGATTCGCGTTTTTTTCGATAATCTTTCACGGCTTTGGGAGCATATCTGCATAATACCCAAATTATTTGAATTCATTTATTGGTTGTGTCAAATCATGAACTTAACTCAAGTAGAAGCCTTCTGCACCATCGCTGAGTGTGGTTCTGTTTCTGAAGCAGCAAGGCAACTCGATTGTAATCGCACCAAACTCAGTATGTCGATTAAGGCTTTAGAGAAAGATCTCAACGTTGAGTTGTTTACCCGAACTGGCAACCAGCTCACTCTCTCTGAAGCTGGGAAAGCCATTTACAAAGATTGCGAACACCTACTTATCATCGCACAGCGGATAAGAAAAACCTGTGCTCAAATCTCAGAAGGTTTTAACGCGGAAGTTTGGGTTGCACGTGACGACTCCTTACCTGATGATCTCTGGCAGGAGCTTTCTCATACACTGAATAACCGCTTCCCTTCCACAACCTTCAACTTAATCTTGGCATCCAGTGGCGACTTAGCCAACTTAGTCAGTACCCACCAAGTGGATTTTGCCTTTGGTGTTGATTATGAGCGCGTCGACGATCCTCGTATAGTGTATAACCCACTAGGCAAGATACGTATGATGTCAGTATGCAGTGCAGAACACCGCCTAAGTAAGATGCGCCGAGTCTCAGACGAAGATCTGCGCAGCCAGATGCAAGCGTTGATGGTGTACCTAAATGAGAAAGACAACCCTGAACTGCAGCCTTTCTCGACTCGATACATTGGCTTTTCGAGTTTTGACTACATGCTCAACACCATCTTAGAAGAAGACGCTTGGGGTGTACTGCCAGAACCATTAATCCGCCATTACCTTCGCCAGCAAAAGCTCGCCGTTATCAAGCATACATACGGATTGACACAAGAAGACTACTGTATGTTTTCACCTAACGGTCAAACTGAGCACCCAGCAATGACATGGTTAGCGGATAAATTGAGCGAGTATTTATTTGACTTCTAAACATTTTATCAGTGAGCGCCAATTTTATTGGCACCACAATCATGCAGCAAGTCATTGTTTTATAAGAACATAAACAAAAACGCAACTTTTTAGATTAGAACCTGCTCACTTAGTGGTTGCCTAAATTACCTTATGCGAGAAGAATAGTAAGGTATTAAAATTTAAAGGCATCTTTTATGTGTGACAGGACAAGCAAAAACGAAAACCGTATTCTAACCATTTCAGCCCTTTTAGCATCTGGGTTCGCTGCTGGTGGTATGGTACTTGGCTTGCTTGTAGGATCAATTGTCATCGTTTTTGACGGTGTTTACTCTTTGGTCAGCTTACTGTTAACTTTATTGTCACTGGCCGCTTCCTACTATATTAACAAGCCCTCAAAATCTGTATTCCCATTTGGAAAAGCGGTCTTAGAGCCAATCGTTATTGCGATAAAAGCGGCTGTTATTTTAGTGGTTGTAAGCTTTTCTCTTTACTCTGCAATTTCAGCATTGATGTCCGGAGGCCGTGAAGTCGATGCTTCTATTGCCACTCTATTCGGCATCGTAAACGTCATCGGTTGTGGTTACGCTTGGTGGTTTATGGCGAAACGCAGCCGTCGCTTCTCATCAGGCTTGATTGAAGCAGAGAAAAAACAGTGGCAGATGGATACGCTATTAAGTGTAGCGGTGACGGTAGGATTTGTTGCTGCTTGGGTTGTATCACTAACGCCATTCGCTGAATATGCGGTTTATGCCGATCCTATGATGATGGTGCTAATGGGCTTCTACTTTCTGAAAGTTCCTTTTGATATGTTGGTTGGTGCACTACGTGAGCTACTAATGATGACACCAAGCAAAGAGCTATGTCAGGTCGTTGGCAATGATGTACTAGAGATAGAAAAAACATCTGACCACCAGCTGAAGTTAGCGGGTATCACTAAAGTGGGCCAAGAGCTTCGTATTAACATCGATTTGCACGTCGATGACGACACCATCGCATTAGATAAGTTGGAACAAACTCGTACTCAGTTAACGAAACGTCTGTCGAAACACAGATTTAAACTGCAACTCCATTTAAACGTCGCAAACTGTTAGAGCACGAAAGAAAAAGCTCCCGACCGAGGGAGCTTTTTTCTTTCTGTCATTTGAGCATACAGCGCAAAGATAAAACCAGATAATTTTGGTTTAACCTGCAGCTTCACGCTTCTCCTTGGTGACAACCCAGCAAAGCAAAGAGCCCACCGTAACCATCACAACCCCCTGCCAAAAGCTCGGGCTCAACGTCACACCAAGAATAATGGAAGAAAATAGCGCAGAGAAAATGGGTGTAAAGTAAGAAAGTGTCGCAAGAAAGACCATGTTTCCGCCAACAATCGCGATGTTCCACAAACCATAACCACCAGCCATCAACGCCGCAGAAGCAAAAAGGTAGCCCATTGCTTCCAATGAAAAAGTCATCTCTGGCTCATCAGCAAACGCATATTTCACCCATAACGAAACAGCAGTAGCAATGAAAAACAACGTAATCGCGTTATGCTTGGATTGCTGCCTCTGGGTTAAATTACAATAAAAGGCCCATATAACTGCTCCTGCGAAAGCCATAAAGTACACCAAAGGGTTACTACTGACATTGGACATAATCTGAGTAACGGATAAGCCATTCTCACCACTCACCGTCCACGCGACTCCGATAAACGCCAGCGCAACCGCTGGATAAAGCAGCCAGTTTGTTTTTTTGTTACTGCCTAAGACCGCAAACAAAACGGTGAGAGCTGGCCAAAGATAATTGACAATCGACACCTCAATAGCCTGCGCACGCGAGTTGGAATATCCCAGAGATAAAGCGAGAAATATTTCATAACAAACGAACATCGCGCCACCAAGCACGAGATACTTTGGAGAAAAGTACGATAACTTCGGAATGCCAACTACGATAAGAAGGAAAATAGAACTGAGAGAGTACAACATGGCCGCCCCGCCCACGGGACCTAGGCTCTCGGTTACCAACCTGGCAATGCCAAGTAAACAACTCCAAGAGAGGATGGCAATACAACCATAAAGTGTGAAACGAAATTGCACTGATTTCATGTGACCTACCACTCACGAATGCCAAAGGAAACATCAGCTTAACTCAAAAATGATCAGGTTCAACGTACTGTTTTATAAAAATCAGTATAAAAATCACTCCATTACGCAGTTGGAGTCGATATGAAACATTTTCTGCCCTCGAGTGTTATGCTTACACCTTTTGTTGTGCGCTACTATGATGAAGAAGACGACGATAGCGAAATCGCCGAAACTGATTCGAGCACTCAGCATCTAAAAGAAACAGAGCAACAAACGGAAACCTCAGACTAAAGGAATTCTCAAATGAAAAAAGTCGCAGTTATCTTCAGTGGTTCAGGTGTTTACGATGGCACAGAACTACATGAAGCCGTATTAGCACTCCATGCCATTGAAAAAGAAGGTGCATCATGGCATTGCTTTGCTCCTAACATCGATCAATTACACGTGATTAATCATCTAACTGGCGAAGAGATGGACGAAACACGAAATGTGTTGGTGGAATCTGCACGCCTTGCACGTGGCAATATTGATGATGTTGCAAGATTGAATCCAGATGAGTTTGATGCCCTACTCTTACCTGGCGGTTTTGGTGCCGCTAAAAACCTCACTGACTTCGCAGTATCAGGGGCTGAGTGCTCGATTAATACACACGTAGCTCAAGCATGTCGCTCATTCGCTCATGCGAAAAAGCCAGCAGGTTATCTGTGTATTTCTCCTGTCATTATTCCGATGATTTATGATCAAGGCGTGAAAGGCACCGTAGGCAACGATGAAGCGATCTCGATAGCATTTAATCAAATGGGCGGTGAACACATCACTTGCTCTGTCGAGGATATCGTTTTTGATGAAACACACCTCGTTCTCTCAACCCCTGCTTATATGTTGGCAGAGAATATCTCTCAAGCGGCATCAGGTATCGAAAAGTTAGTATCAAAGCTGATTGAAATTGCCTAATTATTGATAGATAACTTATAAACCTACCTCCCATCCCCATTGATAGTTAAGTTATTAATGGGGATTTTTTATACTTTAGTCTAATTTAGAGATATATCCGTATTAGATATCAATTTCTGCCAATCGATTGCGTCAATGGTTTCATATTTGTTCTACTTTATATCTGTGTTGCACCTATACGCTGTGCAACAAGATCACTGTCACAGTTTTTCTCTTGCAAATACCTCTAAATAGGTAAACTTGCTTCAGATCAACTTCAATCTGGAAACGAGTGTGCGACAGTAAATGGCAAATTAAGAAAGATTATTAAAAATAACGACGGAGCTATCCAATATGACAAGTGCATTTTTTATCCCTACGGTAAACCTAATGGGCGCTGGTTGTTTAAAAGACGCAGCAGACAGCATCCAATCTCAAGGCTTTAAAAAAGGTTTGATCGTTACGGATAAGATCCTTAACCAAATCGGTGTAGTCAAACAAGTTCAAGACCTTCTCACTGAACGCGACGTAGCAACCGTTGTGTACGATGGCACTCAACCAAACCCTACTATCACCAACGTTAATGATGGCTTAGCTTTACTAAAAGAAAACGAATGTGACTTCGTTATCTCACTCGGAGGCGGCTCACCGCACGATTGTGCAAAAGGTATCGCTTTAGTAGCGTCAAACGGCGGCAAGATCGGCGATTACGAAGGCGTTGACCAATCCGCAAAACCAATGCTGCCTCTCGTATCAATCAACACAACGGCTGGTACTGCTTCTGAAATGACGCGTTTCTGCATCATCACAGATGAAGAGCGCCACATTAAGATGGCGATTGTGGACAAACACACAACACCATTGATGTCAGTGAATGATCCCGAGTTGATGCTTGCTAAACCTGCGTCTCTTACTGCCGCAACAGGTATGGATGCGCTAACACACGCAATCGAAGCTTACGTATCTATCGCTGCGACACCAATCACTGACGCGGTAGCAATCAAAGCAATTGAACTGATTCAAGCTCACCTTCGCACAGCAGTGAAAAACGGTGAAAACCTTGAAGCTCGCGAGCAAATGGCATACGCACAGTTCATGGCAGGTATGGCATTCAACAACGCATCTCTTGGTTACGTTCACGCAATGGCGCACCAACTAGGCGGCTTCTACGACCTGCCACACGGTGTATGTAACGCAATTCTTCTACCTCACGTACAACGTTACAATGCGCAAGTATGTCCAGAGCGTTTACGTGATGTTGCTAAAGCAATGGGTGTTGATGTTGAAGGTATGTCAGCAGAGCAAGGTGCTGCGGCGGCCATTGATGCTATCGTTGAGCTCGCTAAAGATGTCGGCATCCCATCAGGCATTAAAGAACTTGGTGCGAAGCTAGAAGACATCCCAACCCTAGCGGACAACGCGCTAAAAGACGCTTGTGGTTTCACTAACCCGAAACAAGCAACGCACGAAGAGATCTCTAAGATCTTCGAAGAAGCGATGTAGGCTCGCTAAGTAAACAATTCTCTAGTCTTAATTCAATCCCCGATCTCGTATTGGGGATTTTTTATATTCGCATACCCTGCCAAACGTCCTCTTTTAGTGTTAGCTTTTAAGTATCTTGGATTCATATTGGAAGGAACCATGAGAACTATCACTGCGACCCTACTCGCTTGCCTAGCTTTTTCTATCGATGCTGCGGACTATCGTGCCAATGAGGTTGCCAATGGGTTTCAAATCCCATGGGGAATTGAATTTCTCGATAAGCAACAAATGATCGTGAATGAAAAAAACGGCACCGTTTCATTACTTAATATTGCGTCGGGAAAACAGCAAACCCTCTTCAAAGTACCGAATGTGAACACCAGTGGGCAAGCTGGTTTATTAGATGTAGCTCTAGTGCCGAATACCGCTCCACAAAATCCACAACTTTTCTTTACTTACAGCAAACGTACCGATAAAGGAAATACTGTGGCCTTAGCGACCGCACAATTGAAAAACAATCAACTTGTGGATTGGAAAGACGTCTTTGTCGCCGACGCCATCACGGACACCAGCCGTCATTACGGCAGCCGTATTGCGTTTGTCGATGACAAGGTTTACTTCTCAATTGGGGACCGTGGCGAACGCGATAATGGGCAAGACACTCAAACCCATGCAGGCACTATTCTTCGCCTCAATCTTGATGGCTCGGTACCACAAGATAATCCATTCAAGACTTCTGAGGCTCGCCCTGAAATATGGAGCTACGGGCACCGTAACCCACAAGGCATGTTTTACGACAAAGCAACAAAACAGCTTTGGTCGATTGAGCATGGCCCTCGTGGTGGTGATGAAATCAACCTGATTAGGAAAGGTGCAAACTACGGCTGGGCGAGAGTCTCTCAGGGTAAAGAGTATTGGGGACCGTTAGACGTTGGAGAAGCGAAAAGCTTACCGAATATGGAAGACCCAAAGTTGGTTTATATTCCGTCTATCGCGCCAAGCAATATGGTGGTGTATCGTGGTGATAAGTACCCAGAGTTGGATGGAAAAATCCTCGCCGGTGCCTTGAAGCTGGCGCACATCAACGTGGTTTCTATTGAGAATGGCAAGCTCACCGAATCAAAAAGATTGATGGAGAATCTTGGCGAGCGAGTCAGAGATATCACCATCAGTCCGGATGGCTATGTCTATTTTTCAACAGATACAGGCAAAATTTTCCGTCTTGAAGAGAAGTAATCAAACACCAACATCATTGAGACTATTTAATTTGTGACGTATCAGTGATTTATTTTCGTACAAGTAACACGTTTGAATCTAAAATTAACAGTAACCTTTTGTTTTTAGAAAGATAGCTTGGTTTAAGTCGTACGAGGTCATCATGGTTCCTTTTCCATTAAAACTTGAAAGAGTCAAAGCCGTTATTTTCGACTTAGACAATACACTCGTCAGCTCCGATATGAACTTCAAAGATCTTCGTCAGCAACTAGGCTGTCCACAAAACGAAGATTTATTGGATTTTGTTGATAAGCTTGACCATCCACATCAGAGAGAGCATGCCCACAATGTTATCTTTGATCATGAAATTTCTGATGCTGAGCAATCATCTCCGATGCTGGGTTGCCACGAGCTTTTGGCATACTTACATCAGCATAAAGTTAAAACCGCGATAGTAACGCGCAACTGTTTGATCGCTACGCAGCGTAAGTTGGAACATAACCGAATTGATGTTGAACATGTCCTCACTCGTGAATGCTACCCAGCAAAACCTGATCCTTTATCGCTCCAAGTCCTAGCCAAAGAGTGGCGATTAATGCCAGATGAAGTACTTTATGTGGGCGATTTCCTTTATGACCTACAAGCCGCATACAACGCCCAAATGCCATCCTGTCTTGTTCACCACAATACGACTGCACAATTCCACGACTCCGCCTCTCTTGCTGTAACAGAACTGACCGATTTACTCGAACATTTTCAGTCTTTTAAGCACATTCACGACTAACTAGGCACTTTCATAAACAAAAGGAGCACTCGCGTGCTCCTTTGACTTATTCCCGATTTATTTATGCGCCCCCAAGTGAGTGCTCGGGTGATGCGTCGCTTAGCCTTGTAGGTAAGCGTTAAGCATCCACATTAATTTTTCTTGCTCACGGATGTAGTCACCCATCAATGCCGCGGTACCTTCGTCGCCTGCTTCACCCGCGTTTTGTAGAATCTCACGCTGTTTTAGAAGTAGAACGCTAAAGCCTTGAACCAGACCTTGTATACACTCCTCACCAGAAGTCGCGTTTTGATGTTCTTTAATTTCACTTGCTTCCAAGTAGTGGCTGAAGGCGTGCGCTGGCGTATGACCCAAAGTTAGAATACGCTCTGCAAGCTCATCGATTTTGGTTTGCAGATCCGTATAGATCTCTTCAAATTTTACGTGCAGTTCGAAGAATTGCGCACCTTTGATGTTCCAGTGGTAACCGCGTGAGTTCATGTACAACACTTGGTAATGTGCTAGCAGTTGATTTAGCTGTTGAGCTAGTTGTGCTGATTGTTCGCTGTCTAGACCAATTAGGCTTACTTGTTTGTTCATAATCTTGCTCCTAGAAGGATGATACCAATCGTAGTAACGAACGATTCTCTTACCGGGATTGGTATAAAGTTTAAAAATTCTTTTGCAGTATTTGCTGCCGATGGAGTCATATTACGATTCCACCTCGGTGAAGAAAATTTGGTTTTAGCTATGATTTAAATAGCTAAATCCAATGAGCAAGTAGACGAATATCGGCGTATCATCCAACAAAAAGCCCCAACCCTTTTTGTGTAAAAAGGATTGGGGCTTTTTTACTATTTGGTTAACGTTCAAAAGTCGATGAACAGATGTAAACCTTATCTACGCCGTTTTGAAAGTTGCCATCTGTTGATTCAGCTCGGTAACTTGCTCTTTTACTTGCAATGATGTCTCTGATGCACGTTGGCTGTTATTCGAAACCTCATCCACTGATTGAGTAATATCGGACATTAATCCAGTGATCGAATTGGTCGCATGAGATTGCTGCTCTGCCGCTGCCGCAAGCTCTGCCATTTGTTCATTCAATGAACCAATTTGCTCAGTAGTAACAAGCAAACGAGTTACCGCTTTTTCAATGTGCTCCGCGCCTTGCTCCGCAAGTGATTGGCTGTGTTCAATTTCCTCAACTACCGAATTAGTCGAGCGTTGAATCGCATTGATGATGCCGTTGATTTCTGTCGTCGACTGAGTAGTGCGAGTCGCCAACATACGCACTTCGTCCGCCACCACCGCAAAGCCTCGCCCTTGGTCACCTGCACGCGCCGCTTCTATCGCCGCATTCAATGCCAGTAAGTTGGTTTGCTCTGCCAAGCCTTCAATCACTTCAGTCACTCGACCAATAGCTTCGCTCTCTTTGCTTAACTGTGTTACTTGCGTGCTCGCGGTTTCAATGCTGCCGTGCAAGCTTTCCATGGTGACTTTGTTTTGCTCTAAAGCATCACGACCTTGTTCAATCTCGCCTTTTGAATCAGAAAGCTTCTGCACCGATTGATTGGCTTGATCTAGAGTGTTTCGCGCGGCTAAAGCGATTTCATCCAATTGGCTTCCCATTTCAACAATGCTGGTCTGTTGCTGTTCAACATTCGATGAAGTGACTTGCGCCGATTCCAACAAAGCCCCCATACTGGTATCCACTTGGTGCGCTTTCTCACTCACCCCTGCCACAATGCTCGCTAACGATTGGTTCATGCGGTTAATCGAATCGGTAAGGTCTGCCAATTCATCTTTCCCAACAACAGTGAGCGGAGGCTGAGAAACGTCCCCTGAAGCGATCGTCTTTGCTCGCTCCGATAAGTTTTTCACTCGGCGACCAATGGTGTTGCCCATGTATTTTGAAATCGCTACTGCAGCAAACAAAACCAACGCGGCCGCAATCAGCATGGTAGTGAGTACGTTCTTGATTGACTGATTAATGCCCTGCCCGCTTTGATCAGCACGACTTTGCTGAGCCAATACGATCGTTTCTAAACTTTGGTCTAGGGCATCCGCTGCTGGCAACAGTTCGTTCGCCATCAGCAAGTTTGATTCGTTCCACTCTGGTGACTGACGCAATGCAATTACCTGCTCTGCTAAAGGAAAGTACAGTTGCTGCATTTCTTTAAACAGTGACCACAGTGATTGGTCGTTATCGGTAAGTCTGTCGAGTTTGCTGTCGATTTCCGCTACAGACTGATTGTGGTACTTAATCAAGTCGTGGTATTTGTCCAGATGATCTTGCTGCCCGTACAACAGGAAATCTCGCAGAGCAGACAGAGCATTGGCGAGCGAGGTATAACTGTCTGCGTATACTTTAAACAGACGTTTTCTGTCTCCACCAAATGGGTTTCCTGACTCTTCATTGATTAAGCTTTGAAGCTGATCAAGTGCCACTTCTGCAATCGGTGCCGCTTCGTTAATAAAGAGGTTGTGCGCGGGTAAGTTCTCATCACTGTGGCTAAGTTCAATCAGCTTGTTTAAAGAAACTTTTACCGCGTCCCACTGGCTTTGAATCGCTTGAAAATCCTGTTCAGATATCAAAGCTTGCAAAGTCGGAAGCGACTCGTCTGTTGACGCCATGATATTACGCACGTCCTCACTCAGACGTGCGCTCGCCTCTTCATCGCCACCTAACAACATGTAGGCTCGAATAGAAGACAACGACGCTTGAACGGACTGTTGGATACCGCGACTGGTGTCTACGGTCGGTAAATCGGATTTAAGTAGCGAAGAGGCGTATTGCTCTACGGTGGTGACGTTGCGATACGTGAATACCGCTGATGCCATAAAAAGTACGGCTAGCAGCACAAAACTGAGCTGCAACTTCCCTGATATCGTAAGGTTCATCCATAAACTCCTGACAACGATGAGCCTTAAATATAACGATGTTTACAAAAATGTTAAATACAAGTATCAAAAGTTACTAAGAAAACCATGTAAACCACTATTTCAAGCCAATAAATGGGACTTATTCGAAGTATGGTATGCGCTCACTACGTAAAATCAGATAATTAACGTAAGTCGTTTCTAAGCAGTCTTGCTCCCACAATGAAAGAATCCGCTTGGTGGCAAAGTAGTAATCTTTATTACGCAGTAGCACGCCCACCGTACGGCTGAGCTGCTCAAAGCGCTGTTGCTCATTAGCAGAGATGTAATTGTCTTCATTTTGAATGATGGGCGCCAATCCATCGGCAAACCAATTGTTCAGAATTTCACGCATCTCTAGTTCTGACTCCGGCACATCGATACTCGACAACTCACGATGCTGTGGTGGTGGCACTATGTACTTCGATGCTTTTGGCGAACTGACATAACGGTACATGTCGCTCCTCCTTGTGATTCATTCTTTAACTAGCTAAGAATACTTTTTTCAATTTCCAAGTTTTTTCTACAGCTCACAGAAAGAAACTCAACAAAAAGCCATGCAAAGTAGGCTCTGCATGGCTTTGGTTTGGGCAGCAATGACACTGCCCTCGTCTATGGTTGGTTACATTGAGCTTTGATCGAAATCGTTGCCTTGGTCAGTACCCGTTTGAGTATCCGAGTCGAAGCTGCCAGAGTCATCCGTGAAGTCAACACCTTGCTCTTGACCTCCTGCACTTGTCCAGTCGCTGCCGCCAGATTCCATACCCGCCATGTCTGGTTGCTGATCTTGAGCAGAACCTTGCATGGTGTATTGATCATCGACTTCAACTTCAACTGTGCCACTCGCACCTTCTACCGCGCTGCCCAATTCGTCGTAACCTTGGAATTGGATTTCGCTCGTACCTTCGTAACCTTCTGGTAGGTCAACCGATACTGGTTGGTTCAGGTTGCCACTTAATGTGAAGCTGCCATCGCCATTATCCAGTGCGTTGCTTACCGATGCGCCATCAGGTAGACCGGACATTTCTGCATAATCCACCGATTCGTTGCCACTGACCTCATCTGGAACCGAGATAGAAATGGTATCGCCTGGTGCTGCAGTCACATCAGCTGCGCTCTCCTCTTCACTGTCTGCACCGTTTGCTGCTTGCTCTTCAGGCTGTTGCGCTTCGCCGACTTGCTGCTCTGATGATGCTTGAGCAGTTTGGATTTGTGGCTCGTCGCTTTGCGCTGAATCGTCCGCAACTTGGATGCTCAGATTCTGAGTCGATACCTCACCGTTGTCGTTAACCTGAACATCCATAGCCAAATTGCCATCGAAGTCATCATTCGGCCAGTATGTCCACTCTTCATCACCTGATTTCGCGAAGAAACCAGCATCGTTTGCATCGGCGACATCCAACACTTCTGCAGAAGGGCTAATGCCAAGCTCATCAATCAACTGTGCTTCCGTGAGTGTTAGTGAACCATCATCAGCCAGTGCGTAGCCTTCGCTGGTTGTGGTTTCACCTTCTCCTTGGATGTCGACATTAAAGAAGCTCTCAATGCGGTTTTCACCGTCAGTTGCAATGAAGCCAACTTGAACATCTCCGGTGTAACCTTCTGCTGGTGTGAATTGGTAGTTACCTTGGTTATCGGTCTCTATTACACCTTGACCTTCCATTAGGCTCACTGACTCAATGCTCAAGCTGTCGCCTTCTGCATCGCTCAAGGTCGATAGCATGTCATCATTGGTGAACGACAAGGTGCCATCCGCTGCCATTTCTGTGGTAGAAATGCTGTCGATTTCTGGAGAAGCATTCTCTTGTGGTGCGTCTTCTTTCACGACCACGCCTGTTTGCTCATCATGAAGCACACCGTCTTTATCAATCACGTAAGCGATATCCGCTTCACCAGTAAAGCCTGGTGCTGGATTGAATGTCCATGTGCCATCACCGTTATCGACAATCTCACCTTGGCTGCGATCAGCTAGGTGAACGAATTTCACTTCATCACCCGCGTCAGCGTCTACGTTTTCTGCCAATCCGATTAGGTCATCAGCGGTTAAGATAACGGGCTCACCTGCTAGGGTTTCGAAGTCACCTGAATCGATGCCATCTTCGAACTCTTCTGGCTCATCACCATAATCCACCGTCGTTGCGGTCACGGTTACGAAGAACTCGCCATTAAAGTCAGCCGGAGGCGTCATTTGAAGGTCTGAGATATCCCACTCGTTCAAGTCGATGTATTGACCCGGTTCCGTAATGGTAATGGTGTTCACACCATCCGTAACTTCGAAGCCAACAGGGAAACCAGTCATCACTAGGTTACTTAGCGTTTCTGAATCGTCGATTAGACCGACATTCAAGCCTAGATGACCCGTTTCGTCCTCACCGAAGACTAACGGACCATCATGGTCGGTTGTGATGACTGCGCCATCCGCAACAGGGCGAACAAACACTGGTACATCAAGTACTGTTTCAAACTCACCGTCACTTACCACAACTTGCAAGTCAGAAACCCCTGAAAAATCACCAGTCGGTGTGAATGTCCAAGTACCGTCACCGTTGTCTGTTACCTCACCACCATCTTCACCTTCTGCGGTGATAATGCGTGATACGACTAGGTTTTCAGTGTCGATGTCGCCGAACAAATTCATCAAGTCGCCAGCGTCAAACGTGAATGCGCCATCTTCGTCGGTAGCCATAAAGGCATTACCCACATTGAATGGAGCATCGTTGACTGGAATGACATCCACATTCAACGAGCCTTCAACCACTTCTTCACCATCCGTCGCGGTGTAGCCCAGTTCCACCAAACCATTAAAGTCTTGAGTGGTCACCAAGTGGTACATACCATCTGGTTGCTGGGTTAATGTCGCGTTTGCAGGAGCACGAACCGTGATGCTTTCTACACTGATTTCGTCGCCATCAAGATCCGTGACTTGATCAGCGATGTAAGCTGGGTCAATCACCATGACCACATCTTCTTCGCCCTGCATCTGGATGGTTGGCGCTTCTGGTGCATCGTTAACCGCTTCGATGTTTAGATTGCCTTCAACCGGCGTCACTAAATCACCATCGCTGACGCCGAACGACATTGGCACATCACCATTGAAGTTCTCAGCCGGAGTGAATGACCAAGTACCATCACCGTTGTCTAGCAAGTCACCGTATTGCTCATCAATCACTAGGTCGACAGCAGACAGTTCGTCGTAGGTGTTGTCGATGTCTGTCGCGTTAGCAAGCAACATGTCCTGCGTGATAAGAATGGTGGTATCTTCGGTGCCAACTAAGATCACTGGCGTTGATTGCGGCGCATCGTTAATTGGGTTCACCGTTAGGTCAACGCCTACTTCCACGCTCGCACCATCGTTATCAATCAAGTCGAAGCTTAGGTCGATATCGCCATTGAAGTTCGCATCAGGCGTAATCGTAAAGCTACCATCTTGGTTCTCAACAACGGTTGCATTGGCTACCGCGGTTAAGTTCACTGCTTCTAGATTATCGCTGTCGACGTCACCCGCTTGAGCCAGTAACTGCTCTTGACTCAATGTGATTGAACCGTCTTCATCGACGCTGTAAGCCAAGTCGCCAGATACCGGAGCATCGTTGACTGGCAATACATCAATGTTCGCGTTGGTTGTCGCAGTTGCACCGTCTTCATCAGCCACTACTACGTCTAGACTTACGCCACCATTGAAGTTTTCATTTGGCGCGAAGCTATAAGTACCATCATCATTCGCCGTTAGAATACCGTCGCTACCACTGTAAGAGACGCTTTCTAGGCTCACGTCGCCTTCCACATCGCTTGACTGCGCTAGCAGTTGCTCTTCCGTGAAGATAATGACTTCGTCCTCATTGACAGAGTAACTTGTCGCACCTGCGATTGGTGGATCGTTCACCTCAAGAACGGTAATACCCGCAGTGGTTGAGTCTGTAGCACCCTCTTCATCGATAACCACAACGTCTAGGCTGACCTCGCCATTAAAGTTCTCGTTTGGAGAGAAGGTGTACGTACCATCGCCATTGTCTTGGAAGACGCCATCGTTGCCACTGTAAGTCACACTACTGATGTCTACGTCGCCTTCAATATCCGACGAATTAGCCAGTAGTTGCTCATCACTGATAGTGATCGAGTTGTCTTCATGTACTGTATAAGACGTGCTGCCCGCCACCGGAGGATCGTTCTCTGGCGTCACACTCACATCAATGTAGGCAGAGGTTGTATCCGTACCGTCTGACACATCGAAAGTGAAGTTCACATCGCCATTGAAGTTTTCGTTTGGAGCGAAGCTATAAGTGCCGTCACCATTGTCGGTTAGGACACCGTCCGCGCCAGTGTAATTGACACCTTCTACCGATAGGTCATCACCATCGATATCAGTTGCGCCATCAAGCAGATCTTGGTCAGTGAAGGTCAACACGCCATCTTCACCAATGGTGAACGCTTGATCTTCCGGCTGCGGCAAGTCATTGACTGGGTTAACCGTTAAGTCAGCCGTTGCAACGATAGTATCGCTGCCATCATTGATATCGAACGTGATATCAATGTCGCCATTGAAGTTCGCGTCAGGCGTAATGGTAAAGCTACCATCGTCATTAGCTGTAACCGTCGCATCACCGTCAACCACTAGGTTAGAAGCGGTTAGTGCATCACCTTCTACATCCGTTGCTTGTGCCAACAATTGTTCTTGGCTTAGCGTGATTGAGTTGTCTTCATCGACGCTGTAAGCCAAATCGCCAGATACCGGAGCATCGTTGACTGGCAATACATCAATATTCGCGTTGGTTGTCGCAGTTGCACCGTCTTCATCAGCCACTACTACGTCTAGACTTACGCCACCATTGAAGTTTTCATTTGGCGCGAAGCTGTAAGTACCATCGTCATTCGCCGTTAGAATACCGTCGCTACCACTGTAAGAGACGCTCTCTAGGCTCACGTCGCCTTCCACATCGCTTGATTGCGCTAGCAGTTGCTCTTCCGTGAAGATAATGACTTCGTCTTCATTAACAGAGTAGCTTGTCGCACCTGCGATTGGTGGATCGTTCACCTCAAGAACGGTAATACCCGCAGTGGTTGCGTCCGTAGCACCCTCTTCATCGACAACCACAACGTCTAGGCTGACCTCGCCATTGAAGTTCTCGTTTGGAGAGAAGGAGTACGTACCATCGCCATTGTCTTGGAACACACCATCGTTGCCACTGTAAGTCACACTACTGATGTCTACGTCGCCTTCAATATCCGACGAATTAGCCAGTAGTTGCTCGTCACTGATGGTGATCGAATTATCTTCATGCACCGTGTAAGACGTGCTGCCCGCAACCGGAGGATCGTTCTCTGGCGTCACACTCACATCAATGTTGGCAGAGGTCGTATCCGTACCGTCTGACACATCGAACGTAAAGTTCACATCGCCATTGAAGTTCTCATTCGGTGCGAAGCTGTACGTGCCATCGCCATTGTCGGTTAGGACACCGTCCGCGCCAGTGTAAGTCACACCTTCAACTGTTAGGTTGTCACCTTCTACATCTGTCGCGCCTGTTAACAGGTCTGCATCTGTAAAGGTAAGAAGACCGTCCTCACCCACGGTGAACGCTTGATCTTGTGGCTCTGGAGCGTCATTGACTGGTGTTACTGTTAAGTCGAGACCAGCAGCAACCACTTCTTCCCCGTCAGTCACATCGTAGGTGAATTCGATATCACCGTAGAAGTTCTCGCTCGGAGTAATGGTGAAGCTGCCATCCTCGTTCATTTCAACCGTCGCATTTTCATCATTGGTGCTCAGGTTGATTGCACTTAGGTCGTCACCATCGATATCAACAGCGTGCTCCAGTAACTGCTCTTGAGTTAGCGTGATGCTGTTGTCTTCGGCAGTGACGGCGCTGATATCACCCGTTACTTCTGGTGCATCATTGGTTGGCGAGATATGAATCGTCACATCCTGCGTTGCTGTCGCCGTTGTACCTGTATCCACATCCGTAGAGGTTGCATTCACGGTTAGCGTCACATCGCCATTGAAGTCCGCAGAAGGGATAAACTCTAGCCCTTCTAGCTCGCCTAGTTGTAGTGACCAAGTGCCGTCGCCATTATCAACACCCGCTGATAATGAGCTGCCTTCTGGCACATCTTCAATCAAGATAGCGAGGTTTTCTGAACCATCGGTATCGGTCAATGCGGCATCAATATCAAGCGGCACTGGTGTATCTTCGGTACCAATGATTTGGTAATCCGCGTCCGCTACCGTGATTTCGATGTTGTCGATACCAAACGATTCATCCCAAACGTCTTGATTCAAGGTTGAACCGAAGCCAAGTTGCAGTTCGCCATCCTCGACAGGAACCGTCAGATTGATTTGGTGAGCTTGGTCGTTCCAACCACTGAAGCCTTCACGTTGAGAAGCTCCGTGGATCACTTCACCTACTTCGTTACCGTCAGAATCGTAAAGCGTTGTCGTACCATCTTGAGTACGGAACGCGGAGTTTTCCAAGGTGGTTAGCTGTTCGCCGCCGACAAAGATTTGGAACGACTCGCCATCCCAAGAATCGATTTCGTAGAAGCTAAACGAGATATTCACTTCGTTGACATCGCTTGGGATCTCGTAGGTTTTGCTGACCGCTTCATCACCGCCAGTGCCACCAATACGACCCAACATGTCGCCCGTTTCGAAGCCTTGTGAGCTCTCAGTGTTCGCGTTCCAACCGTTCGAGCCAGACTCGAAGTTATCAGACGCAATCACCAAGTCCGAAGCAATCGAAAGCTCTGGCATATCAACCACAGATTGAACATCAATGTTCGCTTCTGCTGGCACGGTAGCGGTTCCATCGTTGACATCAAACGTTACGTTCACGTTGCCATCGAAATTTTCATTCGGAGCGAAGGTGTACGTGCCGTCACCGTTGTCGACTAACGTACCACTGTCAGAAGCAACGTTCTCAACCGTTAGGTTATCACCATCGATATCACCTGCATTTTGCAGCAGTTGCTCTTCGGTGAAGGTGAAACTGGTGTCTTCTTGCGTAACAAACTGTGGTTGACCAACCGTTGGTAGGTCGTTCACTGGGTTCACAGTCAGATCGGCAGTGGCTTGAATGGTCGCATCGCCGTCCGTAATGTCGAAGCTCAGATCAATGTCGCCATTGAAGTCCGCATCTGGTGTGATAGTGAAGCTGCCATCGTCATTCGCAACAACGGCCGCATTGCCGTCAACAGTGAGGTTCGCCGCGGTTAGGTCATCGCCATCTACGTCGCCTGCTTGTGCAAGAAGCTGTTCTTGGCTTAGCGTGATAGAGCCATCTTCATCCACGCTGTAAGCCAAATCACCTGATACTGGCGCATCGTTGATTGGCAATACATCAATATTTGCATTGGTTGCTACCGTTGCACCGTCTTCATCGGTCACGACCACATCTAGGCTGACATCACCGTTGAAGTTTTCGTTTGGCGCGAAGCTGAATGTGCCATCGCCGTTGTCAGTAAAGATACCGTCAGAGCCGCTGTAGCTGACGCTATCAATCGCGACTTCGCCTTCAACATCAGAAGCATTCGCCAATAGCTGCTCAGAGCTAATGGTGATGACTTCGTCTTCGTTCACTGAGTAGCTGGTCGCGCCGGCAATTGGCGGATCGTTCACCTCAAGTACCGTAATACCTGCGGTGGTTAAATCCGTCGCACCGTCTTCATCGACAACCACAACGTCAAGGCTCACTTCACCATTGAAGTTCTCGTTTGGCGAGAAGGTGTAAGTACCATCACCATTGTCTTGGAACACGCCATCTGCGCCACTGTAGCTCACGCTGTCGATTGCTACTTCGCCTTCTACGTCAGATGAGTTAGCCAATAGTTGTTCGTTACTGATGGTGATCGAATTATCTTCATGCACCGTGTAAGACGTGCTGCCTGCTACCGGTGGATCGTTCTCTGGCGTCACGCTTACGTCGATATTTGCGGTCACGGTATCCGTGCCGTCAGAAACATCGAAGGTAAAGTTCACGTCGCCATTGAAGTTCTCGTTTGGCGCGAAGCTGTAAGTGCCATCACCATTGTCGGTTAGGACACCATCTGCACCAGTGTAGCTCACACCTTCTACCGAAAGATTATCGCCATCGATATCCGTTGCACCATCAAGCAGATCTTCATCAGTGAACAGCAAGACGCCATCTTCACCAATGGTGAACGCTTGATCTTCTGGCTGTGGTAGGTCGTTAACTGGATTAACCGTTAGGTCTGCCGTTGCAACAATAGTGTCGGTGCCATCGTTGATATCGAACGTGATATCAATGTCACCATTGAAGTTCGCATCAGGCGTGATGGTGAAGCTGCCATCATCGTTTGCCGTGACCGTTGCATCACCGTCAACCACTAGGTTAGTCGCGGTTAGCGCGTCGCCTTCTACATCCGATGCTTGAGCAAGAAGCTGCTCTTGGCTTAGCGTAATTGAATTGTCTTCATCGACACTGTAAGCCAAGTTGCCCGATACTGGCGCATCGTTGATTGGCAATACATCGATGTTTGCGTTAGTTGCCGCAGTTGCGCCGTCTTCATCAACAACCACAACATCTAGGCTCACATCGCCATCAAAGTTGGCGTTTGGTGCGAAGCTGAATGTGCCGTCACCGTTATCGGTAAAGATACCGTCGGAGCCGCTGTAGCTCACGCTATCAATCGCAACTTCACCTTCAACGTCAGAAGCGTTCGCCAATAACTGCTCAGAGCTAATGGTGATGACTTCGTCTTCGTTCACTGAGTAGCTGGTCGCGCCTGCAATTGGTGGATCGTTCACCTCAAGTACTGTAATACCTGCGGTAGTTGAATCCGTCGCACCGTCTTCATCGACCACGACAACATCTAGGCTCACTTCGCCATTGAAGTTCTCGTTTGGCGAGAAGGTGTACGTACCGTCACCATTGTCTTGGAACACACCATCTGTGCCGCTGTAGCTCACGCTATCAATCGCCACTTCGCCTTCTATATCAGACGAGTTAGCCAACAGCTGTTCGTTACTAATGGTGATCGAGTTGTCTTCATGCACTGTGTAAGATGTGCTACCTGCCACTGGTGGATCGTTCTCTGGTGTGACTGTCACATCGATATTCGCAGTCACGGTATCCGTGCCATCAGAAACATCGAAGGTGAAGTTCACGTCGCCATTGAAGTTTTCGTTTGGAGCGAAGCTGTATGTGCCGTCACCGTTTTCGGTTAGGACACCACCTGCGCCAGTGTAGCTCACACTTTCTACCGATAGGTCATCACCATCGATGTCCGTTGCACCATCAAGCAGGTCTTGATCAGTGAAGGTCAACACGCCATCTTCACCAATGGTGAACGCTTGATCTTCCGGCTGCGGCAAGTCATTAACTGGGTTAACGGTTAGGTCCGCCGTTGCAACAATAGTATCGCTGCCGTCGTTGATATCGAACGTGATATCAATGTCGCCATTAAAGTTCGCATCTGGCGTGATAGTGAAGCTACCATCGTCGTTTGCCGTAACCGTTGCATCGCCATCAACCACTAGATTAGATGCGGTTAATGCGTCACCTTCTACATCCGATGCTTGAGCAAGAAGCTGCTCTTGGCTCAGTGTGATTGAGTTGTCTTCGTCGACGCTGTACGCCAAGTTACCCGAAACTGGTGCATCATTGATTGGTAAGACATCGACTGTGATGTAAGTATCGACCTCTGCGCCATCTTCATCGCGAATGGTCACATCCAACTGTACTTGACCGTTGAAGTTTTCATTCGGTGCAAAGCTACAAGTACCATCGCCGTTTACTGAGAAGATACCATCTGGACCGTCGTAGCTGATGCCAACTAGCTCAACATCCCCTTCAACATCCGAAGCATTCAGTAGCACTTGCGATTCACTGAAGGTTAGAACTTGGTCTTCATCGATAGTGTATGCGGTAGGACCTGCGATTGGTGGGTCATTTACCTCAATCACAGTAATGCCAGCAGTGGTAGAGTCCGTTGCACCTTCTTCATCGACAACGACAACATCTAGGCTCACCTCGCCACTGAAGTTCTCGTTTGGTGAGAAGGTGTAAGTACCATCACCGTTGATTTCTAACACACCATCGTTACCGCTGTAGCTCACGCTATCAATCAACACATCGCCTTCAATATCCGATGAGTTCGCTAATAGCTGTTCGTCACTGATGGTAATCGAATTGTCTTCATGAACGGTGTAAGCCGTACTGCCTGCAACCGGTGGATCGTTCTCTGGCGTCACTGTTACATCGATATTCGCGGTCACAGTATCCGTGCCATCAGAAACATCGAAGGTAAAGTTTACGTCACCATTGAAGTTTTCGTTCGGTGCAAAGCTGTAGGTACCATCACCATTGTCAGTAAGAACACCGTCTGCGCCTGTGTAAGTGACGCCCTCAACAGATAGGTCATCCCCTTCAATATCGGTAGCACCTGTTAGCAGATCCGCATCAGTAAAGGTCAGCACACCATCTTCACCAACGGTGAACGCTTGATCTTGTGGTTCAGGCGCATCATTAACTGGTGAAACCAATAACTCAAGGTTGGTAGAGACAACATCATCGCCGTCAGACACATCGAACGTAAAGGTGATATCACCATTAAAGTCCGCATCTGGCGTTAAGGTGTAAGTACCGTCGCCATTGTCTGTGATGGTGATGTTTTCATCATCCGTTGCCAAGTTCAGTGCTGTCAGTTGATCTCCATCCAAGTCACGCGCATTAGCGAGTAAATCTTCTTGCGTAATTAGGATTGAACCATCTTCTTCAACCATCGCTGAAACAGGCAATGCTTCAGGCGCATGTTCAATGTGGGCACCTGTTGCATTCACATAGATGGTTTGAGAAACGGTTTCAGAATCATTATTTGATAGCTCTGTTGCCGTTGCCGTTACATTGATTTCTAGCTGTTGGTTAAAGTCTTCTGGCAATTGAATCTGTAGTTCTTGTTCAATTGCTGTGGTTGGAAGCGTTACAGAACCATCTGGACCTACTGTTACTTCACCGCTGTAGATCTGGCTGTTCACTTCACCTACATCAATGGTGAAGTTGAAGTCACTATAATCGGCATCGCCGCCACCGTAGAGATCTTCAAAGCCGTAAACCAGTTCACCGTCTTCGTTCACAGTAGTTCGAGTATGTTCAATGCCATCTTGGTTGAGCTCTGAGCTTGTGCCGCCATGGAAGACTGCATCACCAAATTGGCTTTGAATCACGGTTTCAGAACCATCAGCACCCACAAACACGAGTTGTGGGTCGACCGTATCCATGTTCGCAGGAGAGCCATCTGATGCACGGAACTCGTACTGACCATCTTGCATGGACGCAAAGTCATTGAAGTTGTGACCGTTAGGGATCAAGAATAGGTTGAAGCTTTCCCCTTCCGAGATTTGGAAGCTGAACTGATCTTGTCCCGGAACTAGGTCACCGCCTCCGCCAACTTGAGAGGCGTTTTCGTACACCACTTCAACGCCCGTGATATTGCCGTCTTCATCAACTTTGTAATAGCCAGCTGTGTTTTGGTAACCCGCGGTTTCACCTTCAAACGTAACCGTGATTTCAGTATCGTTGAAACTGGTGATACCGTTGTCTTGATCGTTAAGCACCCCTTCGTTGTCGTAGCTGATCACCGAACCTTCTGGAACACCATCAACGGTCACAGTCAGCGTTTCTGACAAGTCTTGGTCAACCAATGCTGCGGCGATGTTCACTTCAACAATACCGCCTGGTTCGACCAAGATTGCTTGATCATCCACGTTTCGACCATCGCCATCAGTGATGACTAGGTCTGGCGCATCTGCCACGGCTTCGATATGGACATTAATGTCTTGCTCAACTTCATCAGTACCGTCAGAAACCGTAAAGCTGAACTGCAAGTCACCACTGAAGTGCTCTTCTGGTACGAAGCTAAATGTGCCGTCACCGTTGTCCGTTACAGTACCTTCATCACCCGAGTAGTTAATGCTGGTAACGGTGAGGTCATCACCATCAATATCAATCGCGCCACTTAGAAGATCTTCTTGCGTGAACAGGATGCTGCCATCCTCTTCAATGTGGTACATGCCAGGCGCAACAATTGGAATGTCATTGACTGGGTTCACCGTCAATGTCATTTCATTGGCAACACTCAATTCACCGTCGCTTACTTCATAAGTAAACTCTATGTCTCCATTGAAGTGCTGTGAAGGCGTAACGGTAAAGGTGCCGTCGCCGTTATCCACGATAGAGGCATTCGGATCATTGGTTTCTAGTGCCGATGCGTATAGGTCATCACCATCTTGATCGCTGGCGTTTTCAAGCAGCATTTCTTGTGTCACGAGGATAGAGCCATCCTCGTCCACGTCTGCCACGATTGGTGCTGCTTCTGGTGCATCGTTGACGAACTCAACTTTCAAGTCGATGTTTGCCGCCACCACATCGGTGCCATCACTTACATCAAACGTGAGGTCAACATTACCAAAGAAGCCCTGCTCTGGCGTTAACGTGTATGTGCCATCGCCATTGTCTGTCACTTGAACCGTGTCGCTTAAACTCGTCACGTTCACAACAGATAAGTCATCGCCTTCGATGTCCGTCGCTTGAGCCAGCAGCTCTGCTTCAGTAATCGTGATGGCTTCGCCGTCTTCTGTGGTGAAGGACAAATCAGGTACATCTGGCAGGTCGTTCACTGGGTTAACGGTGAGGTTTAGATCCGCAGCGACGGTTTCAATCGCGTCAGTTACGTCATAAGTAAATTCGATTTCACCAAAGAAGTTTTCGCTCGGTGTAATCGTGAAGCTACCATCAGCGTTCTCAACGATGGTTGCATTAGGATCGTTGGTCGATAGGTTCACCGCTTCAAGGTTGTCACCATCCACGTCCGTCGCGTTCGCTAACAAGTCTTCTTGAGTGATGGTAATTGAGCCATCTTCATCCACGACCGCATCAACAGGACCGCTAACCTCTGGACCTTCGTTGACGATCTCAACATCGATCTTCGCAGTGCTTGGTGCACTTGCTTGACCGTCGCTGATATCAAAGGTCAGGTTCACTTCACCGTAGAAGTTCGAAGTTGGCTCGAAGGTAAAGGTGTTGTCGCCGTTGTCTGTCAACGTACCTTGTGACTGGTCAACAAGCAGCAGATTCTCGATATGCAGAATGTCGCCATCCACATCGGTCGCACCTGATAACAGGTCTTTTGCTTCGATGATGATGGTGCCGTTTTCTAGCATTTGAGTATGCAGCGGCGCACCAGGAACTGGCACATCGTTGACCGGAATAACGGTCAGATCTAGATGGGTATCGACTTCATCGGTGCCATCGAAGACTTTGTAATCGATGTCGACTTCACCATTGAAGTTTTCATTCGGCATAAAGGTATAAGTGCCGTCACCATTGTCGACAAGCTCACCGTTATCACCGCTGTAAGAGATGTCAGAGATAGACAGTGCATCGCCTTCCACGTCACTTGCATTGGCAAGCAAATCATCCGCGCTAAACGTAATGCCCACATCCTCATCAGTCGACAACACAATCGGACCAGAAACGATTGGCGCATCGTTTACTGCTTCGAAGTTGATGTTGATGATGTTGTCGTCGGTTAGCTCACCATCAGTGACTTGGTAGCCAAGCTCAATCTCACCGTAGAAGTTCTCATCTGGTGTGACTGTCCATGTACCATCGCCGTTGTCGGTTAACGTAGCATGCTCCGCGTTATCCCCCACCAGCTCTAGGTTTTGAATATCAAGAACATCGCTATCGATATCACTCGCTTGTGCGAGAAGCTGTTCTTCTGTGATAACCACAGAGGCAAACTGCGTAGAACCTTCGGTATCGATGGTCACATTTGGCAGGTCAGCGGTCAGTTCGATTTCACTGTCACCTTCTCGGATATTCAGTTCTACCGTTTCAGTGATTTCCGTGCCGTCCACGCCAATAGATGTGAACACCGCTTCATCATGACAAGTTTGCGATACCGTCATGTTTTGAACCACGTAAGTACCGTTACCTTGAATCGTTCCTAACTCAAAGTAAGATACAGGCTCATTCACCGTTAGGGTGTAATCCGTCTCATAGCTACCACGATCTTCTTTGTGGTAAGTCATCGAGTCGATCAAGTCACCATCGGAGTTGAATGCGCGAATTTCGACTTCCGTAAAGTGGCGAGACTCTTCCATAAACCAGCCGCCTAGACCATCTAGGTGGAAGCTGATTTCGTTGATGTCTTGACCTTCAACGGTCACAGTTAGTTTTTCATCACCACTCAAGCCTTGGCGGTCAGTATCGCCAATACCATGCCCAATGTGTGTGTTACCATTCCACGCACCTAGCGGATCATCATTACTCTGCACCGTTACGGTCAAATCACCATCAGTGAACTGGCGAGTATATGGGTCAATTTCATCACCCCAATCATCAACACTTGCATTGTCATCAAAGGTACCGATTTGAGTGGTATGCGTACCGTTCGCCAACGCATCATCATTTGGAATGAAGCGCACTTCCGTGTCTACAGGAACCTCCTGCCCGACTTCTAGCTGTACCCATTCGTCATTTAGATTTGCTTCAATGATGCCGTTTTCAGGAGCTTGGTCGAGACGTAACGCAGGCTCTTCACGCAGAGAAACACCCACTGTTTGGTCTTCTTCCGCTTGAATAAATATTTCGTCGCCCGCTTCTGGCGCATCGTTGACAGGGTTAACGGTCAGATCCAGCGTGGTCAGAACATCATTTTCGCCATCGCTGATGTTGTAAGTGAAGTCCAACTCACCGTTAAAGTTTTCCGTATGCGTAATGGTGAAAGAACCATCATCGTTGGCTACGATCGTCGCATCTGGATCATTGGTTTGTAGGTTGCTAGCAACAAGGTCATCACCTTCAATGTCTGTCGCATTCGCAAGCAACTGTTCTTGAGTGATGGTGATGGAGTTATCTTCATCCACCTCAGCTTGAATACCTGACGTTTCTGGTGCGTCGTTCACCGCGATAACATCGATGCTTGCGGTTGTTGTATCCGTTGCACCATCTTGGTCGATAACCGTAACGTCGAGCGAAATGTTACCGTCAAAGTTCTCATATGGCGTGAAGGTATATGTGCCGTCACCATTGTCCACGAAGCTACCGTCATTACCAGAGTAGCTAACATTCGCCAAGGCTACATCGCCTTCCATATCAGAAGAGTTGGCTAACAACTGCTCGTCACTAATGGTGATTTGACCATCTTCTTGAACCGTGTACGACGTAGAACCTGCCACCGGTGGATCGTTCACTGGTGTTACGCTGACATCAATGAATGCTGGTGTTGAACCTGTACCGTCAGACACATCGAATGTGAACTGAACATCACCGTTGAAGTTCTCATTCGGCGCGAACCTGTAAGTGCCATCACCATTATCGGTAAGCACACCATCCGCACCTGTGTAGAGTACGTTTTCAATAGACAGATCATCGCCATCAATATCCGATGCGCCTTCCAATAGGTCTGCATCCGTGAACAGCAAGGTGCCGTCTTCTTCTACCGTGAACTGTTGATCTTGCGCTTGTGGCAAGTCATTTACAGGATTAACCGTAATATCCAGACCAACTTGTACCGAGCCACCATCGTTATCAATGATATCGAAGGTCAGATCTAGGTCACCGTTGTAGTTTTCATCTGGTGTGATGGTGTAGCTGCCATCATCGCTGTATTGAATCGTCGCGTTGTCATCTGTCGATAGATTGATGGCTTCAAGGTTCTCGCTATCAATATCGCCCGCTTTGGCAAGCAGCTGCTCTTGGCTTAGCGTGATTGAGCTGTCTTCGTTGATGGTGTAAGCCAAATCACCCGATACTGGTGGATCGTTGATTGGCAATACATCGACATTGATGTGCGTATCAACGGTGGCCCCATTCTCATCTTGAATGGTCACATCCAACTGAACTTGGCCATTGAAGTTCTCGTTTGGCGCAAAGCTACAAGTACCATCGCCATTAACGGTAAAGATACCATCCGAGCCTTCATAGCTGATGCCAACAAGCTCTACATCGCCCTCGATATCAGATGCGTTGGCAAGAATTTGTGACTCACTGAATGTCAGTACTGAATCTTCATCAATCGTGTAAGACGTTGGACCGGCAACTGGAGGGTCATTCACTTCAATGACCGTAATGCCTGCGGTCGTTTCGTCAATCGCACCTTGCTCATCCGCCACAATCACATCAAGGCTGATATCACCGCTAAAGTTCTCATTCGGCATGAAGGTGTAAGTGCCGTCACCGTTGTCTTGGAATACGCCATCGGTGCCTGAATAGGTCACGCTATCGATGGACACTGCGCCTTCCACATCCGAAGAGTTAGCCAGAAGCTGCTCGTCAGAAATCGTAATCACATTATCTTCATCAACCGTGTAAGACGTAAAACCCGCAACCGGAGGATCGTTCACTGGAGTGACGCTCGCGTCCACATTGGCAGGTACGGTTTCAGTGCCGTCAGAAACACCAAAGCTAAAGCTGACATCACCGTTGAAGTTTTCATTTGGTGCAAAGGTGTAAGTACCATCACCGTGGTCAGTCAGCACACCATCGCTGCCTGTGTAGCTAATGCCGTCAACCGTTAAGTTATCGCCATCGATGTCGGTCGCGCCAGCAAGCAAGTCTGCATCGGTAAACTGAAGCGTGCCGTCTTCTTCAACGCTGAACTGCTGGTCTTGAGGAACAGGAAGATCGTTAACTGGATTAACCGTTAGATCCGCCGTTGCTTGGATAGTGTCTGTGCCATCTGTAATGTTGAATTGGATATCAATGTCACCATTAAAGTCCGCATCTGGTGTAATCGTGAAGCTGCCATCATCGTTCGCTGTAACGGTCGCATTGCCGTCAACAGTCAGGTTGGATGCAGTTAGGTCATCACCATCCACGTCGCCAGCTTGAGCAAGAAGCTGCTCTTGGCTGAGAGTGATAGAACCATCTTCATCGACACTGTAAGCCAAGTTGCCCGATACTGGCGCATCGTTGATTGGCAATACATCGATGTTCGCATTGGTTGCTACCGTTGCACCGTCTTCATCAGTCACGACCACATCAAGGCTGACATCACCGTTGAAGTTTTCGTTTGGTGCGAAGCTGAATGTACCGTCACCGTTATCGGTAAAGATACCGTCGGAGCCGCTATAGCTCACGCTATCAATCGCCACCTCGCCTTCAACGTCAGAAGCGTTCGCCAATAGCTGCGCAGAACTAATGGTGATGACTTCGTCTTCGTTAACTGAGTGGCTGGTCGCGCCTGCAATTGGCGGGTCGTTCACCTCAAGAACAGTAATGCCAGCGGTAGTGGAATCCGTCGCACCTTCTTCATCGACAACGACAACATCTAGGCTCACCTCGCCACTGAAGTTTTCGTTTGGTGAGAAGGTGTAAGTACCATCACCATTGATTTGCAACACACCATCGCTGCCAGAATAGTTCACGCTATCAATCGAGACATCCCCTTCTAAATCCGAAGAGTTTGCCAACAGTTGCGCGTCAGAAATAGTAATAGAGTTGTCTTCGTGAACCGTGTAAGACGTTGAACCAGCCACCGGAGGATCGTTCACCGGCGTAACGCTCACATCTACACTCGCTGAAACTGTATCTGTGCCATCGGACACATCAAAGCTGAAGTTTACATCGCCATTGAAGTTCTCATTTGGTGCAAAGCTATACGTGCCATCGCCATTGTCAGTTAGGACGCCGTCGGTTCCTTCGTATCTGATTCCCGTTACAGAAAGGTCATCGCCTTCAATGTCGGTCGCGCCAGCAAGCAGATCCGCATCAGTAAATTGCAGCGTGCCGTCCTCTTCCACACTGAATTGTTGGTCTTGAGGAACAGGCAGATCGTTGATTGGATTAACCGTCAGGTCAGCGGTTGCTTGAACGGTATTCGTGCCATCTGAAATATCGAAGCTGATGTCGATATCACCATTGAAATCTGCGTCTGGTGTGATGGTGAAGCTACCATCGTCGTTTTGAGTCACCGTCGCATTGCCATCTACCGAAAGGTTAGACGCCGTCAGTGCATCGCCGTCCACATCGGAAGCTTGCGACAACAACTGTTCTTGGCTCAAACGAATCGAGCCATCTTCGTCCACCGAGTAAGCAAGATTGCCAGATACTGGCGCATCATCGACTGGCGTAACACTGACATCAATGTTGGCAGAAACCGTATCTGTGCCGTCGGACACATCAAAGCTGAAGTTTACATCACCATTGAAGTTTTCATTTGGCGCAAAAGTGTAAGTCCCATTGCCGTTGTCGGTCAGGATGCCGTCGCCACCGTCGTAGCTTACGCCCTCAACCGTTAGGTTATCGCCTTCAATATCCGTTGCGCCAGCAAGCAGGTCAGCATCAGTGAAGATCAGCGTGCCGTCTTCTTCCACCTCAAAGGCTTTATCTTCCGGCACTGGTGCGTCATTGATTGGACGAACAGTTAAATCAATCGAGCTAGAAATGGTTTCTTGACCATCACTGATATCAAACGTTAAGTCGAGTTCACCATTAAAATCAGCTTCAGGTGTGACGGTATAAGTGCCATCACCATTATCCACAACCGATGCATTAGCCCCCACTTGCACGTTGAATGCGGCAAGATCATCGCCATCAACATCACTCGCGTACCCAAGAAGTTGTTCTTGAGTGAAGGTAATAGTGCCATCTTCATCCATGATGTATGCCAGATCTTGCCCTACTTCTGGCGCGTCATTTTCACCTTCGACTTTAATTTGGAACGTTTCGCTCGTAGTTTCGGAGTCGAAATCGTCTTCTACTTGCGTCGTGGTTTCTTCACTGGTGTCTTGTACATCCACCGCGAAGCTCTCTTCAGTGGTTTCTGAATCTAGCTCGTCACCACCTTGAGAACCTTCAGAGTCTGAAGAAGCACTTGGCGCAGATGAAGTTTGTACCGCTTGTCCTTGCGCTTCATTGCCTTCTGCGTCCGAACCACCTTCAGAGCCAGAGGCATCACCACCACCGACCGCTTGGGCACCCGCCCCAGAATCTGAACCACCGCTGCCCAGAGCCTCGTCACCAGATTCTCCGCTAGAAGCTACACTATCAACAACATTGGATTGTGCAGCGTCAGAGTCGCTGCTACTTTCAGTATCCTCTTCTTGAACTGCGCCACCCGAGCTTACTGCTTCTTCTTCCGTACCCGCTCCACTAGGATTTTCTTCCATCGCACGATTGGCTTCATCAACAGCATCTGCACTTTCAGCACCGGTCGCTACAGTCGAAGAGACGGTCGACTGCTGTTTTTCTTCTTTTGTCCCCGTATCCTTCGTTTCTGTTTGCTCTACCGCATCGTTAAGCTTTTCATTGTCTTTTTCTTGATTAGTGTCGCCTGCCATTACAGCCTCCGTTGCTTTTAGCTAACTGATCGTATTTAGAGGCAGTAAAGGACACCATTTTTAGAAACCAACTTTTTTATACAACTTTTTTCATACCTTTCGAGTTCCATAAAAACAAAAAAATTTGAAAACCCAGTATAAAGATCCTTACTTGTTGTCATTAAAACAATTAGTGCGGTGGGATAATGATAAATATGACAAATCTGTTGCGCTCAGTCGACAACAGCCATAAGGGGCTGCAATTGCTATTAGGCGATTTTTACCAAGATTTCAGTGACGCAGGGATTGATATTGAGATGCTGCATAAACAAAACCGTTTTGAAGCACTCAGATGTTATTCAAAAAGACTAAAGACCATTCTCGTCTTGTTATGTGATGACGACTTACCACCAAAGTTGGCAAAACTTGAACACTTAAACAAACACCATTTCCCTGCTCCTAATGAATTGATCGAGGACGTTAAAACCGAGCTTAACAACGTGAACAAACAAATTAGCCAGCTGTTAAAAATCGAAAATTCAATCGATAGCCGCACAGGTAGTGAATCGTAGGGGTGGCTCATGAGTAATAAGCAAATAGAACATCACCTCAAAAAGGCGCTCGTTTCGAACAACGAAGCTTCGAAGGTAACGGCAGACGATACAATCGTGCTAGCCAGTGCAATGACCAGCGTACATAAAACCTTGCTGGTTATCTTTTTGCTTTCCATGGTGGCTATCGCCGTGGCATCTCAGGCTCGTATCGACATTGTGGTGTCGGTGCGCGGTGAGCTATTACTCGAATCTGACATCGAAAAAGTGCAACACCTTGAAGGCGGTATTCTAGATGAAATGCTAGTGCGCAAGGGCGAAGTGGTTTATGAAGGTCAGCCTATTGCACGCCTTCGCTCTCTGGATAGAAACACTCAACTTGATACGGTAAACACAGAGATCATTCAGCTTGAGCTAGACAAGATTCGTTACGAAAGCCTGCGCGATATGGTGGAACCCGATTTTTCTGCCTACATCGAAAAGTACCCAGAATTAGTGCAAGTCAACATGAATACCTGGCAGCAAGAATTTTCTAAAAACCGTTCCAATGAAGAGTTGATCACTCACGATATCCAACATAAGAATTCGCTTATTGATTCAATGCTCAAACGCCGTAAAAGCTCCGAGAACCAGCTTTCTTTGATCCGCAAGCAACTCAATATTAAGAACACCTTGTACAAAGAGGAAATGGCATCTTACGTCGATGTTCTGAATATGCAGGTTCAAGAGTCAAACATGGTGCGTGAGATTGAAAACCTTGATGAGTCGGTCATGAATGAGCGCTTCCAACTCGACAAACTAGAGAAGCAGTACCGAGACTTGGTGGAGAATCGTAATGCCGAGTATCAAGCGCAAATCATTCAAGCAAACAAGGATTTAAAGTTGAAACGTATATTACGTCCTCAACACTCAGATAAAGTGGATCGCCTAGTAGTTTACGCCCCTATTGACGGTGTAGTGGATAAAGTGCATTTCAACTTCCGTTCTGCGGTGATACCGCCGGGGGAAAGCATCGCGGACATTGCACCGATCAATAACGCCCTTCACGGAGAGGCGAAGATCCCGCGCAAAGACATGGGCTTTGTAGAAATCGGGCAAGCAGTCAAAGTGAAGATGGATACCTACAACTTTGCCAAATACGGATTTTTGGAAGGTCAAATTGCGTCGATCAGCCGTTCTTCTTATGAAGAAGAGGACGCTGAATTCTACCTCGCCGAGATCCAAATCAGTCAAAACTATCTAGAGCGCGGAGGCACACAATACAAGCTATCCCCTTATATGGAGTTTACCGCAGACGTGAAAACAGGCTCACGCCGGGTTATCGAATACGCAGCGAAGCCGGTTATGTCGGCTATCGAAGACGCGTTCGATGAGAGGTAATGGGTGAGTAGCAAACCTTCTTACAATATTTCCGTTCCTGTTATGCGCCTAAGCATTGCTTTCAGCTTGATGCTGGCTGCCCTCGCCTTTTATTTATATGTATCTTGGGAAAGAGTGGATTCAGTCGAGAAAGTGCAAAACGCGCCTCTGTTGGTTCAAGCTCAACAACTCAACCAAACTATCGAGTTTGATATTCAAACGCTTCAACGCTGTTTAACCGCACGTTATTGTAGTACAACAGAGCTTGATTTTGAGGTTCTGAAAGACGAAGTTGACCAGTTTAAGTCGCTCGCGTCACTCAACAAAACCGAGTTTAGCTTGGTGGGCGCGACCGAATACACGCAGCTTGAACTGGCAATCAATCGCTTCTCGGACAGCTCAAAAACACGCGACGATGTGTTGGCACTGTACCTCTCGCTCACCAATAACTACCTACAAATGGACGACAACTACCGGACCATATTTAACAACCATGCGAGCGACCTAATGATGGAGAAAAACGAGTTCTTCATTTGGTTGTTTGTGGTCGTTGTCGCACTGGTTGGTATCGCAGTGCTATCGAATTTGGTGGCAATCCTTAAACTGAAAAAATCCAGCTCGAATGAGCGCGACATTGACCAAGAATTCGATGGGCTTTATCAAGAGCTCAAACAACTGGATTTACAAAGGTTGGAAGAATTGCTGAATGAAGTGAGCATCAATCCGAAGCAGCGTCAGATCTACTCTCACCTAAAACTGATTTTCAGCAAACTCGAAGAGCAAAAACGCAATAACGATCTGTACAAACAGCTCTATGCTCTGATTGGTTACGAGATTCGTGGCATCACCAACACCATTAACGGCGGCGTGCAATATCTTGTTCAAGAGACCGATGAGAGCGGCGTGTTGATGGCGCAAGATATAACCTCGGCTGCCAATACCCTGTCTGAATTGGCAGAGAACTACAACCGACTCATTTCACAAGGAACTGAGAGCAAATCGAAAGAGTTTTCACTGCTTAATGTGCTGTCTGAATTGATGATTCACATCAGTTCCAAAGTGCAGCGAAATGAAGGTGAGCTAGACTGCTTTATCTCGGATAACCTACCAAACCGTGTTGAAGGGCAATCCACCAGCTTATTCTGGGTGTTGTTCCTACAGCTATCGAATGCCATCCAACTCAAAGCCGATAAGAAACTGTTTGTCACCATTGAGTCAGGCGCAGCGTCAGACATTGAAAACACCCGCTTGACCATCAATCTAAACTTCTTAACCACACTGGATGTGCCGTTTGCCAAGCTCAATACACTACACTGGAGCGACCATAAACAGCACACCGCAACCAAAGACGATTTGGCGAAAAGCGTACTGAAAGATTATGGCTATTACGAGAGCCATTGGTATCAATCGGGCAATCAGGAACGTTTTCAAATTCAGCTCGATTTAAAAGCCAAGAGCTTCCACACCGAGAAAACTCGCTTCGACAATAAACGTTTGTTGCTGTGTGCCAACTCTCAGCTGCGCATTGATGTGATGAACAAAATGTTAGTCAACTTGGGCTTAGAGATCACGCCAATTCGTACGCCGAACGAGCTCTTCTCTGCTGCAAAAACCTTTGGCGAATACGATGCCATCATGTTGACCGACACGTTCGAGCCAAACAAGCTGCCCTCACTGAGCAAAACGGTGAAGTCGCAACTGCGCAATCACCCGAACACCAAGTTGTTGCTTTCAGTTACTAGCACTCTGCAAGCACAAGAGAGCCATACCTTTGTCGACAAGATTCTGAACTCTCCTGCGATTCCGTATGAGTTCATCCCTAACCTATTGGCAATCATGGAAGCGGAAGCCTCAGAAGATCAGATGGAGAACAGCTCATTCCTGATTGTGGAAGATGACCGTGTTCAACAGATTCTACTCAAACGTATTTTGAGCAAGCAAGAGTACGAAGCTGATACCGTTGGCGATGGCGCAGACGCTGTTCAGCACTTCATGAACCAGCGCTCGGACATCATCTTTATGGACTGCATCATGCCGGGCATGGGCGGGATTGAAGCAACCAAACGCATTCGACAATACGAACAAGAGAGCGGACAACACCCTTGCACCATTATAGGTGCGACAGCATTGACCAGCAGTAATGAACACCAAGCTTGTATCGAAGCTGGAATGGATTACGTGATCAGCAAACCTTATAAAAACGACGAAATCATCAAGGTGATCAACAAGTATGTGGCGGTACAGAAACTTAACTAGCTGCGTATTGGCAGCGCTTACATTGAGCAATGCTCCTTCGGCAATGGCGACCACCTTGCTTGAGGCGGTCAAGCTCGGCTTGGAAAACAATTTATCTCTGCGCGCTAGTGATAAAGGCGTGGAAGAAAACGAATACAACATCGACATTAGCCGTTCTAAGTTTCTGCCCTCTTTAAACGGTGCCGCTGATACCACATGGAATGAAAACGAGACCATATTAACGGGAACACCGAATACGCGTTCAAGCTACAACTCGAACAGCTACAGCGTGTCTTTATCCCAATCGGTGTTTAACCTTGGCGACCTCTTCAAATATGGCACCGCGAAGCTTGATTTCAACATTGAAGAAATCAAACATGAGAACAAAATCCAGAGCACCATTTCTGAAATCGCGACGCAATATTTCGAGTACCTCAAAAACAACGCGCAAATCAAAGCCACAAAAGTCGAGCTTAAATCGTCTGAAACACGTGAGCGCCAAATGCGTCGCAACGTGGAACTTGGCAACACTGCGGCGAGCGAGTTGTATGAGGTAATTGCCCAGAAAGAAGGCATTGCCAATCGCTTAAGAACCTTAGAGAAAGACCGACGCGTAATTTTGAACGGTTTAGAGATTCAAGTTCAATACCCAGTCAACCCATCACAGGACATCTACGAAAGCGTGCCCTTGGCGGAAATCAGCGAATCCGAACAACGCGCGATTCTTGAACAAGCTTTGAAGCTCAATAACGACTTATTGGTTGCGAAGAAAACCGTCGAGCGCAGCCGAAGAGGCTTGAAAGAAAGCGGTTCAAACTTTGTGCCGACCGTATCGCTCTCTGCCAGTTACCGTTACGACGATGCGAACAACTATGACCGAACCGACCCAACCGCAACAGGGGACAGTAACTCCACCAGTGTCGGCTTGAACTTGAATGTGCCGATTTTCTCCGGCGGTTCGGATTACTACGGTTATCAAAAATCGTCGACAGCCATCGAGCGAACCGAGCTACTGTACCAAGATTCGTTGTTCACGACGCGCAATAGCGTTAACACCTCGGTGCTCAACATTAATGACTTCTCCCGCGCTATTAGCAGTTACGAGAACATCATCCGAGCCAACTACGCTTCCTACAAAGGCATTCAACGCGCCTACCAACTTGGTACGCGAACCATTACCGACTTACTGGCAGCGGAAAGTAAACTGTTTAGCGCGCTACGTGATTACGAGAGCGCGCGCTATGACTACATCATTGAATCGATCAATCTTGAGCAAATCAAAGGCATGCTGTCGGTGCAATCCATCGAAAACATTATGCAGTTGATGAGCGATATCGAAGGCAGAAGCAATCAGGACTTAGTTCCGAAACACCTTCTCTCCAAACCATCGATTAAGAAAGGAGGTCGTAATGCAAACTGAGCATTTTTCCCAGAAGATTAACTTTGCTGACAAGTGTTACCTGACTTTCTCCACGGTGATCTCAACGCTGTTTGGTTTGGTGCTGCCCTTTTCGATTCTGATTATCTTTGACCGTGTTTTACCTAACCAAGCCAAAGACACGCTATTTCTTCTGTTTGCCATTATCTTGATCACCATCTTCCTCGACTATCACTTAAAGAATCAGGAAGAGAAGATTTCGTCGGTGATCATGAAGCAGTTCGAAACCAACTTAACCAACAAGGTGTTTCAATCCATCTGTTTGGCTGAGATATCGAAGTTTCGTCGCCTAGAACCCGGTGAATACCTAGAGCGTATTGCCACCATTCCAGAGATTAAATCCTTCTTTGGCGGAGAATCTGTACGGGCATTGATCAACCTTGCCGTCAGCATACTGACCATTCTGATTATCGGTCTGATCAACATCTGGGCAGGGGTGACCATCTTGCTCGCCTCCATCATTTTGGCGGTGTTCGCACTCAGCCTTTCCAAGCAAAAAATCAACAGCCTAGAAAACAAATCCGACATCGAAGGCTTAACTACTTCGAAAATCATCGAGATCATCTCTAGCCCACTCGATATCAAAGCGCGCAATATGGAATATCGCGTTGAGAGCTTGATGACACAAATGGTGGAAGAGCGTGAAGTCGAAAACATCAAATACGAGCAGATCGAATCGAACTTCAGCCTTATCCTTTCGCTCATACAACAGCTCTCCATTGCTTGTGTGGTGGTGGTTTTGGCAACGGCAGTTATCAACATGCAATCGAGCCAAGGCATCATGGCAGCCATCATCATGCTTACCAACCGCTACTTCGCGCCATACCAGCAAGTGATGCGCACAGTGAGCCGCTGGGAGTTGAACAAGCTTCATATTCAACGTATCGCCGAGCTGCTTGAGCTTGCTGCATCTGTAGAACAACAAAATGACACGACAGAAGTCGAGCGCATCTCGGTGAAGTATTCGGAAAAGCAACGCATCGAGTTTGAACACGGTCAGGCTTACTTGCTGACGGGGAAAAGCGGCGCAGGCAAAACCCATCTCGCCAATTGCATTACGCGGCAAAACACCGACAGCAAGCTCGATATTCAAATCAACGAGACACCGCTCGATGATGTCAACTACAACGTCTGGCGAAATAGCGTGCTCATGGTCGACAAAACCAGCTCGTTCGTCGAAGGCACCATCATCGACAACTTGACTTGTTTCCGCCCGAGCTTAAACAACACCGCATTTGCGCTTTGCGAAACCATGAACATCAAAGCACAAATCGATTCCCTTCCCGCTGGTTTTTACACCGAGCTAAAAGGACATTTACGCAACCCATTCTCTCGCCAAGTCGCTTATGCCTTGTTGTTGGTGCGAGCCTTACTTGCGAACAAAAGTGTGTTGATCTTCGACGACATCGACTGTGTTTATGATGACGACTTTGCTCGATTGGTTTTGACCAGTACCGCCTATCGCGCCAACGACAAAATCCTCATCATCGTCAGTAATAAGATGGACAAACTCAACCATCGCCTCAAACGCGTCAAACTTACCGGAGGTGACCAATGAGTATTTTGGTTGATTTCAATAATGTCCCTCAGCGCTTGTTAGACTTTGAGGCTCGCAGTTATGACGAGCGATACAATCAGTCACCTTTGATTCGTGGTTTAGCTTACACCCTCATAGCGCTTGAATGGGAAGGCACACCTTCTATCCTCAGCGACGCTTTTATCCCTAAACCAAAAGACAGCGACAGTTTTATTGCCACGATTGAACGCCTTGGTTACCGTTGCGACGTCACCAAACTAAAAACACTGGAGCACATCGAGGGGCACCCTCATCCTTGTTTTATTGAGATAGAAAACCTCACTGCGATTTTCTTGGGCACTAAAGACGGCAAACTGATCCTGTTTGATTACACCAATAACAACACCATTGAATACCCGCTCTGCAAGAAGCCATGTTTGTTGGTCTCGATCAGCGAATACTCCCGCTTGTTCCGAGAGCCACCACCAGAATCTCAAGACCGCAGTAACTGGATTAAATACGCGTTTTATCGCTACAACAATGAACTCAAGAGCCTGATTATCCTCAGCTTCGTGGTCAGTATTCTCGGCGCACTCCAGCCCTTTTTTATTATGAGTGTGTACAACTTCGCCTTGACGTCTAGCTCGCAAGCCACACTTTATTGGCTCACTTTATTTGCTGTGATTGTTGGGTTTTCGGAATACTTTTTCAAGAAAATGCGGGTCAACATCATCGCCACATCAGGGAAGGATTTGGCGGTGCATATTTCTCAAAACGTAATATCCAAACTGTTGTGGCTTCCTTATTCGATGACATCCACCGCAGGTGTCTCTTCTCAGTTAGCGCGTTTGAAAGACATCGACACTTTCCGCCGCTTGGTAACCGCAGAGTCAACATTAAGCTACTTCGACATGCCGTTTGTTATCGTATTCATTATTGCCATTGCTCTTATGTCTGGTACCGCGGCGCTAGTCGTTATGGCTGGGTTGATTCTAATGTTGGTGTTCTGTGTTTATTCTCGTTACATCTACTCGCAAGCCACGTCCAAGAGCTCTCGCGCCAACGCCATGGTTTCTTACCAATGGAATGAGATTCTTCGTGGTATAAAAACCATCCAAGGCTTGCCATTGTTGCGTGTTATCCAGTCCCGCTTTAGCGCATCGCATTTACAAAGCACCAACGATGCAGAACATGTTTCAGTGACTAATAGCAGGGTTCAGGCAGCAGGCGGGAGTTTGATTCAGGTTATTGGTACCGCAAGTATCGTCGCGGCCGTTATCGGCGTGATGGACGGCACCTCCGATGCAGGTGCAATGCTTGCTACCGTAATTTTAGTCTGGAAGGCGTTGGGGCCTATTATGGGCATCTACAACTCTATTTCTAAGTTCCAATCCATTAAGGCGTCTTCTGCGCAAATCAACAACCTTATGGCGATGAATGACGATAAGCTAACGTTAGAGAAAAGCCCCCCTATTCGCCTCTTTCAAGGTAGTATCGTCGGCTCTGGTGTGAGCCATCGTTATAGTGGTGCAGCGACAGGTTTAACTAATCTTGGTTTTAAAATTCCACCGGGCGCAAAAGTCGTGATTTGTGGACCAACAGGTTGCGGTAAAACGACGCTCATTTCTATTATCGCTGGGCTAGAGGAACGCTATCAAGGCTCAGTGTCGGTGGACGGTTATAACATCAAACAGTTCAACAGCTATCGCTACCGAACCTCGATTAACTACATCCCGTTTAACCTGCATATTTTTGAAGGCTCCTTGGAGACTAACTTCATCTTGCATAATGGGTTAATCCCAACAGAAAAAATGCGTGAAATGGTGAGTTTCTTTGAGCTCGATACATGGTTGCCACAAGGCCTGGACACTCAATTGAGCGTTGATATCTGTAAAAGTTTACCAAATGGTATTCAACAAAGACTGCGGCTCGCATTAGGGCTAGGCAACTGCGAACAATCTTTGATTATCATTGACGAGCCATTTAATGGTGCAGAGCAAGAAAACTCCCACTACTTCAAGCGGTTATTCAGCGACAAACTACTCAATAAGACCGTTATTTTCTCAACGAATGATCCGGGCATGATCTCTACATCCAATATGAGCTTAGTCTTGGAGCCAGATGGCAACTTGAAGTATTTCGGGTTAACCGATAAGTACTTAAAAAGTCTAAGTTAAGTTCGGAATGTGGTGTGGTTCATCATTCATAATTGAGCACGGTCATTGACAAAAATGTAAACGATGAGACTATTTACTCTGTAAGCGCGTACACTAAGGAATCCGATGTATACATTTGTTGCAGACAAATTGGATGTGGTTTATTTATCAACAATACCAGAAAACTACCATTTACAAGACTTCGACGTGCCTGAAGAAGAACTCGAAATTCGTGAAATTGTAGAGGTATGGTATGAGTGTGCGTTTCTTCCTGACTTTAACCTTCAACACATCGACATCGAAAACAAAACCGCATTGGTCGAGACACAAGCGCGAGTCGTAAACAACTACACTAGTACGCTCGCTTTTTTACTCAAAAGTCGTGCTTATCGCGCAGCGCTTAACCGATTATTGAGTGTATGGAGATTGGAAGCAGCAGCTAAAGCACAGCTTGAGCTGCTGTTACTTACGGAAGAACAGAGTAGCAAGCCAGTAAATTAATCGGCTAGGATAAGAGGCTAAAAATCTTAAACCCAACCATCGAATCGGAGACGTTTCTGCACGCGTTCAACCGCCTCTATCTGCATCTGACGAACACGCTCGTTAGACACGTTTAATAACAGGCCTATTTCCGACAAGGTTTTCACTCTCTGGTCAAATAATCCGAATCGATGGATCAAGACTTTCTGCAACTTAGCTGGCAAGGTTTTAATAATATTTTCAATAGCTTGAGTAAAGCACTGGTTTTCACAGTCTTGTTGTGGATCTGGCGTATACTCACTTTCACACAGTTCAAGAACAAATGGAACACGATGTAGATCCGCAGTGGTCGATACATCAATAAAACCACTAAGAGCAACAAGTTCATCTATGCGCTCTGCTTTCACCCCTGAGCAGCGTGAGAGTTCAGAAATAGACAACTCCTTGCTCTCACTTTTTGACGCATCGAGCTTTTTTAAAGCCAGGCTATTTATCTCTTTGCACACATGAGCAGGTAAACGTACCGTGCGGCCATTGTTCATTAATGCCGCTTCTATATTCTCGCGAATCCACCATACCGCATAAGTAGAAAAACGGTAGCCTGGCTCAGGATCGAACTTATCGACCGCTTTTATCAAACCAATATTACCTTCTTCTATTAAATCGAGCAGAGTAAAGTTATTGCCTGGCCGTTTGAGGTAGCCTTTTGCGATTTTCACAACAAGTCGAAGATTAGACTCAATCAACATTTCGCGCGCTTCTTCATCACCAGCTCGATTAAGTTTGGCGTAATGCAACTCCTCTTCACGAGACAACAAATCAATCCCCACAATATCTTTGAGATAGTGAGCATAAGGGTCTTTCCCAACTGACAACGATTCTTTCATTGACAGTTCATCCGTGACAGCTCGGAACCTAGCAAAGCATTCGTTGTTCATTCCCCGTCCTTCTCAAGCCAACTTATTTCTTATCTTCTTTAATTATTTTTGTACAACACCGTATGCATCATGCTTTATATGCATTACTTTACACTGAGTGTAGACAGGGGTTCTGATCTTTACCAAGAAATCACTTATCACTTTAAAACAATTACTGCTTCTATGATAAAAACGTGAGCAGGTGGGGGGTTATATATATGAAAGTGCAAGTATTTGTACGCAAATTGGCCTCAAAGAAAACAACGCAACGTGATCGTTAACGCTTACCACGTTACTCTGACTAAAACTTTGAGGCTTGAGGATGATTTGAAGTATAAGTTGAATTAGCGAGACCTAATTCACTTGACGAAGCTCAGGTTGAACCTGGCTGTCTGTTATGACTTGAAACACCGCGCGATTTTTACCTTCAGACTTACCTTGATACATCAGTTGATCAGCGTCTTGTAAATTCACGATGTGAGTAAATTCAGGGTAGTATGCGCAGCCTAAGCTAATGCTCAAATGAATCGCTTGCCCACCAAGGATAATAGGTTGTTCGTACACGGCTTTGCAGAGCATTTGAGCAAAGTTGCGCGCTTCTCGCTCAGAGAGCGATGCCGTCACGAGTGCGAACTCTTCTCCGCCAATTCTCGCCAATGTCATACGTTCATCAGTCATTGATTTTGCTGTTTCAGCCACGGCCACTATCGCTCTATCTCCGACAAGATGACCGTATTGGTCATTAATTGATTTAAAATCATCAATATCAAATACCATTACCGTCAAGCTTCGCTGCAAGTGATTCAAGATCGCCAATTGTTCAATCAAGTGTCTACGGTTGTAGAGTTTTGTTAGGGAATCCGTTAACGTCATCTCCAGCAATTGCTGGTTAGCAATCGTCAATTGTCTTGTGCGCAGCGCAACCATGCGTTTGAGTGCGAAGATATGATACAGCGTCGCGACCGCCATAACGAAAATCGCAATAGGTAGGAGATAAAGAGGATAGACCGTTTTCACCACACTCCACCGATTGAGGATCCTTTCTCGATCTGTATCGATAACTTTTTCAAACGCTCGAGAGACATCTAAAATGGAAGCAGAACTATGCAACCCTGCTGCAATCCGAAGGTCTTTACTATATAAATTTATTACAGGAACAAACATGCCTGCTCCCGGCATAGTTGCCATATAAAAGTTAGCCACTTGAAGGTCCGCGACAAAATACAGCACCTTCTTATCGACAGCGGCCCGTATCATCGTGTCGTTATTAATGTACTCTGCAATAGGCGCATTAGGATAATTCGTCTTAATAAACTCAGACTCGTAACTTCCTTTAACGACACCAATTGGCAACGTCATTTCACCAGCTAAAACACTTTTGACATCAATCGAAAGCACGTCTTGATTGACATATAATTTAGTTTGAATGGGCATGATAACTGCGCCAAAATCCAAGTAATCGGCTCTTTCCGATGAGTAAACCAATCCCGCGTGAAAGTCAGCACGCCCCTCTTTTACGGCCTGTAAAGAAGCCTCCCAATCAAGAAGCAGAAACTGAACATCAATTTGGTTGTCCGCCGCATACGCTTTCCAGAAGTCGATCAAAATGCCTTTGGGTTCACCGTCTGGGCTAAGGTAAGAGAATGGCTTCCAAGCTTTGGAGTTAGCAACAATTAAAGAATGAGACTCTGACTTGTGCGCATACGTCATCGGGCAAATAGACAGCCATAGTAGTAACAAAGAAGCACACGCTTTTGTACACTTGCAACCATAAGTACCATAACTCGTCGATGACATACCTACTTCTCACCAGTCTTTTTAAACCATAATCTCGGCTGTTTTGTCTGATCTAAAGATATAGCAGAGCGGTGTCGGACAGGAAGCGGCTCCTATTGATATGAATCTAACTTAGTAGGTTTTAGTACTTATTTGGTACTTTTCAGCGTCTAGTTTTAAGAAGAAAGCTAGCCAGTATAAGGTGAGATAAGAGTGATTTAACTAACACTAAACCATTGAATTTGAATAGTTTGATAAAAACCAGCTTCAATAAAAAAGCCCTATTCAAAATCCACATCGGGGAGAACTTTGAATAGGGCTCTTTGCCTCTATGCTTCATTTTCCGACTGAAGCTGCCTTTACCTTTTTTCGCTTTTACGACTCGTGTTCTGAACAATTGACTGGTGACAACCGCTTTTAACGCATTGTCCTTGATTTCACCTCTGCCGAAATCGGTCTCGTGTTGTAACTCATTTGGCTGAGGACTGGTTTTAGGTTTTGCCATAAATCCTCCTTAATGGTCGAACCAGATTGGACAATAATTATATAAATAAGTCAAATTTATAGATTTAGTTGAATTTTATGCTGAAAAACTTCACATCACCGTCATTTATTTGAAATTTAATCAAAAACATGCTGGTTAAATAGTGACTAAATACAAATATTTGTCCATAAAGCACTAATATATGTTGACTCTTCGTGGAATTAACCTAGACTCAAACACGGCTAGAAAGAAAGTTCTTTGTTTTCACATTTCGTTGGATTACTTGTAACCCGTCGTCCTGTGGTACGCAATAGCAATTTATTTTTCCACGCTATAAGCGCCGTTGAGGCGAAAGATTACATTATTTAGATATTTAGGAAATAGACATGTCTAACACAGCTACTGGCACAGTTAAGTGGTTCAACGAAACTAAAGGCTTCGGTTTCATTCAACAAGAAAACGGTCCTGACGTATTTGCTCACTTCTCTGCAATCACTGGTGACGGCTTCCGTACTCTAGTTGAAGGCCAGAAAGTAGAATTTGTTATCTCTCAAGGTCAAAAAGGCCCTCAAGCAGAGCAAATCAAAGTACTTTAATTCTTAAAGAATTTGATACGATAGCCAGCTTCTAAAGCTGGCTATTTTTTTGTCTATAACTTATTTTTGCCAACAAAAACGATATAAATCCATGGCTCTTAAACCGACTATTTATAAATTTCGTATCGCCATTTCCGATATGAATAACGACTATTACGATTCTAAAAATCTAACTATCGCCCTTCACCCTTCAGAAAAACCTCAACGAATGCTGGCTCGTGTTTTAGCTTACTGCTTAAACGCTCAAAGTAATTTAGAGTTTACGAAAGGGCTTTCTACAATTGAAGAGCCTGATTTATGGCATGTTGGCGATGATCAAAGCATTACTCACTGGATTGAAATTGGCGAACCAGAACCAGAAAGAATCAAGAAAGCCTCTCGCCTAGCAAAGCATGTGAAAGTTTACACTTATAACACTAAAGCGACGGTATGGTGGGATAAAATGTCAGGAAAGTTCTCAATGCTTCCCGTCAATGTAGAAAGCTTTGACTACGACGCTATCGACTTGATTTGTCAGCACCTTGACCGAGGCACTAGCCTTTCTGTTATGATTACCGGCAGCTCTATTTTTGTTGATATCAACGATCAACACGTCGAAGTAACGGTGAAGGAACTAAAAAGCCATGACGTCTCTTAGTGAACTGAGTCAAGAGATGGGATTCAAAGAAATTCCCTTCGTTAAAGAACATAAAGCGGCAAAGCGACGTTGGTTAAAAGAACAGTCACAACTGTTTACAAAAGTTTGTGAGAACAAACCCACCACAGCGCCTACTCTTCACCTGCTTGGTCTTTTGACTAAGTCGCATATTGAAGCCAGCGCTAACTATGAGCAACATGCGCATTCTGCCCAGCAAATGCAGCAAGTGCTGACTGACTCCTTGGGTGATGAGCACGCGGATAAGTTCACTAACCAGTCCGCAGAAGACCTTATCTTGATAACCCACCTTTGGCTTTATACTCAAGGCTATTTGAATATGGACTTTAGCTTGGCGCACGATCATGCCGAGCAAACTCAGAATACATTACAACACGAGCTTGTTGTAAAACGCATGGATGTTGATGCATTCAGAACCGAACTGATGCAAAGCTTTTATCTAGGTAGAGAAGCCAGTCCAGCTTCGACTAGCGGTTTTTGGGGCAGGTTAAAACGCTTGTTTTCCGCATAAAATACATGGTTTTATCCATTTCAAACAACTGATAGACTTCACGCTCAATGCAACAAGCATCATGATTGCATTTTTAAAGGACAATTACCCAATGAACATCAAGGGATCATTATGAAGTTTATCCGTTGGATTTTAGGCAAGGTTATCTTATTGCTGAACGCCGTGTTCTCACCTCGTGGTATTAAACGCAATGCAGAAGAACAACAACGTATTGATGAAAAAGCAAAGCAATACGCACTTTACCAATTTGAAGCTTGCCCTTTTTGCGTAAAAGTCCGCCGTGCAATGAAGCGTCAGTCAGTGAACATTGAGCTACGTGATGCAAAAAATAACCCGACTCATCGAACTGAACTAGAGCAAGGCGGTGGACGAATTAAAGTCCCTTGCCTGCGTATCGAAAAAGATGGCGAAACACAGTGGCTATACGAGTCATCTGACATCGTCGCTTACGTTGAAAAAGAATTTGCCTAAGTTCCCCCTATGAACATTGGCGGATGTAAAAGAGGCACCATACAGGTGCCTCTTTTCTATTCAGTCTAGCTGCTCGGCGCTATGCCTAGCCTTTGGGGTCACTCTTCTTGCTCATTCCCAGACGGAAACGCCAGTAAACACATAAGGGCTCAGTGAAAACAACACGACGTAGTTTATCGACCAGCCACCGCCTTACTCATCAACGATCAGCGTTAGCTCTACGCGTCGATTACAAGCTTTGCCACTGACTGTCGCATTACTGCACTGCGGCACATACTCGCCAAAACCTCTAGAAAACACGCGTTGACGTGGAATACTCGTCGCCAGTAGTTGCTTTTCCACTTCACGAGCTCGCTTTTCTGACAACGTGTCATTAAAGTTGGCAGCTCCTGTGCTATCGGCATGGCCATCGATCACGACATCCACATCCGTTCTTCCTGCTAGATAGTGACCAATGTTTCGAATCCAGTCTTGAGATTGCGCTGATAACTGAGCAGAGCCAGTTTGAAAATGCACTTGCTCTTTCAAACGTATCATTAAGTGACCGCCACTGAGTGTCTCATGAGGAATATTGTGCCTGTTCAGAAACATTTCCAGAGAGGTCACATTTTGCGACTTTTTTACTGATGCCCTCTCAGTCTGATACGTGCGAGGTGAAGAAGCCACACTGGAAGCACTCGGATAGCCCCACTCAGGATGTCTCAGCTCGGTGTTTGTTTTAGGAGCTGTATCTAAAATGTTCCCGCCAGGAACCATGTCTTGATCAAGGCTACTGCACCCAGTCAGAATGCCGCAAACAATTAAAAACCACTGCTTCATACCACTACCAACTTAGAAAAACTCTTGTCCATTGTGTCGACAAAACACGCCGAATCTTTAGCGCTTTTATCCACCGATTGGTTTGTATATGCAGCGTTCATGCCACTGGAATCAATATCAAGTATCTCTCAAATAAAAAGCGATGCCAAAATACCTCCCTGCAGCCTACACATCAGGAAAAGTCTGTTACCAATCGTCTCACTTTATTGTTATTTAATGGTTTTAGTCACTATCGTTAACCGATAAACTAACGCAAATTTCTTACTTAGAGCATTATTATGTTAAAAACCATATCGAAAGGCTTTGCTGTGATTGCCGCCATGATGGCCTTGTCGGCATGCGATAGCGGCAACACTCAGCCTCAGCAAGGCAAACAATACGAAGTTTTGCCTGTATCTCTTCAAGAATATGATTTGGCGCCATTGACAGAAGCTTTTGCCCTAACTTGCGGCCACTGTCGCTCAATGGAAGAGTTTGTCCCTCAAATCGAATCGCTAACTGAGCAAAGCGTTGAAAAAATGCATGTAACTTTCAATGAGAGTGCACAAGTAAGCGCCATCATCTTCTACACTGCAGTCATGCAACTAGAGTCGACACCTGACAAAGCATTTATGGCGGATCTTTTTGCTGCCGTACAAATGGGTCCTGATGCGACTGCTGAGGAACGTCAAATCGCCGTAGAGAAAGCCTTTGAGTCTCGCAACCTTATCAGCCCTTACCATTTAGATGAAGCACAGCAAAAAACGCTGTTTGAGTACATCACTAAGGCAGAAGCGCTCACGACTCGCGGCCAAATTAACTCCGTTCCAGCCTTTATCGTTAATGGAAAATACCAAGTCATTACTGGTGGTCATGACAGCGTCGAAGCCATGGCAGAAACCATTAACTATTTGCTAAAACAACCTAAATAGACAAGGAGCTTATGTGTCTAAATTTTTGTTTCCTCTCATTATTTTCATTCTGGCGGGCTTTTTCATTTACCGTACTTGGACAAACCATAAAGTAGCGGATGAAAACTTTGCGAAAGGCCAAGCATTCTTGCTCGAGAATGCGAAGAAAGAAGGCGTCATTACAACAGAAAGTGGTCTTCAATATATTGTTCTTGAAAAAGGCGAAGGTGAGGTTCACCCAACCGCGACAAGCAAAGTCAAAGTGCACTACCACGGTACGTTGATTGATGGCACTGTGTTTGATAGCTCCGTTAATCGCGGTGAGCCAATTTCGTTTGGTCTTAACCAAGTCATTAAAGGCTGGCAAGAAGGCCTACAATACATGGTCGAAGGTGAAAAAATCCGCCTTTTCGTACCAAGCACGCTCGGTTATGGCAAAAGTGGCTCAGGCCCAATTCCACCAGCAAGTGTGTTGATCTTTGATGTTGAATTGTTAGAGATTCAATAACTCTAGAAACTTTGCATTAAAGCCCAACTATCAAAACCAAAAACGCCGCGAACCACGCGGCGTTTTCTGTTTAAAGAGAGGCTACAAGCCAATATAGTGATCCGAAAGCAATGCAATGAATAACGCAAAAAGGTGATAGATAGAAAATTTAAACGTCTCCATCGCGGTATTGGGCTCTGGCGCGTATTTTAGCTTCCATGCATGGTACATAAAGCCAGCGTTAAGTAGTAACGAGGCAAAAAGATAAACTACGCCGACCATTCCAACCAACACCGGCAGCACACAAACCAACGTCAACAATACTGTATACAACAGAATGGAAGTTTTGGTGTACTCGATACCATGTGTCACTGGCAACATTGGAATATCCACCTTACGATAGTCCTCTACGCGATGAATTGCGAGTGCCCAAAAGTGTGGTGGCGTCCAGATAAAAATGATCATCACAAGCAGCCAAGCATTCGCATGCAAGTGCCCTGTTACGGCAGTCCAACCGAGAAAAGGCGGCATCGCACCCGCAATACCTGCAATTACGATATTTTGCGGAGTAGCGCGTTTGAGGTACATGGTGTACACCATCGCATAGCCGAGTAAACTCATCAAAGTCAGCCATGCCGTCAGTGGGTTGACCAGCGCATATAAAAGAACAAACCCTATGACGCCTAACGCCGTCGCAAAGGTTATCACCGATAACGGCTTAGCTTCACCCGATGGCAACGGACGTTTGTGTGTGCGAGCCATTCTCGCATCAATGCGGCGGTCAATCAGGTGATTAAACGCTGCCGCGGAGCCTGCCATCAAACCAATGCCTGTTAGGCCAACCGCCGCCTGCAACCAAGGAAACTCAGTAACAGGCGCTAAACTCATCCCGACAACGGCCGTCACCAGCATTAATGCGACTACTTTAGGCTTCGTTAACTTCAAATAAACGGAACTTAGTCGCTTTCGCTCATTTAACGACAGTGCGATTTCTTTACTCATAGCGAACTCCTTTCGCGGTGTAACTCCAAGCTTTTTTGCCCTGCCACAAATAAAACTGACTCACACAAACAAGACTCAACATAATGGCGGCACCCAAGTTATGTGCCACGGCGACATAAATAGGAAGTTGGAATACAACGTTGCTCACGCCCAACATAATTTGACACGCTAAAGTGAGTAGTAACCATCCTCCAATGCGCTGTGAATGATGGGAATCTTGCCTCATGAGCATAATGCTATAAGCCAATACGACGGTGGCGGTGACCATCGCACCGAGGCGATGCGTAACATGTATGGTCATTCTTGCCGGATACTCCAATACACCAAACTCGTAATTCTCGAATCCGGTTTGCCAGAAAGAAAACGCCTCTTTCCATGAGAGATAACTCATCCAATCTCCCTCACAAATCGGCAGTGAGGTGCACATGAGCGCGGCATAGTTTGACGAAGTCCACCCTCCTAGCAGCACCTGCATAAAAACAACCAGAAAAACCAATAATGAGAAGCCTCGCAGCGAGCTGGAAGATGGAGAGAAATAGAGATTATTTTGCGCTTTTAACTGACAGTAAAAAATCGCCTGCAGAACCAGTAAAGTAAAGCCACCAAGCAGATGAAGCATTACGATAACTGGCATTAATTTGAGCGTCACGGTCCACATCCCCAAAAGTGCTTGCCCGACCACCAGTATACTGAGAAGCATCGGAATAGTAGGATTCACGCGCTCAGACCTCATTGATATCACTGTCATGGCAAAAATGACCAAACCCAACGTTCCTGCAAAATAGCGATGAATCATTTCAAGCCATGCTTTCTCATGCTCGACAGCCCGTTCAGGGAAATTAAGATTGGCACGTATTACGTCTTCTTCTTGATGAGGCACAGCAAGATGCCCATAGCAGCCGGGCCAATCAGGGCAACCTAACCCTGCATCAGAAAGGCGAGTATATGCGCCTAACATGATCACCACGAAAGTTAGGAGCAAACTGAATTTAACCAACTGAATTAACTTCATATACGCCCCTTTCTAACCAACTCGTGACAATTTTAAGAGCTTGCGTAAATCCGCCAACATACCTTTGTTGAACGAGACTAAATCTTCATTCGGTTGCGGCGAGTAAGACATCACCAATTGCCCCAGAGGATCAACGATTAATATTTGTCCGGATTTCACTTTGGCGGTAACCGATTGATTCATTTGCATTGTCGTCATCGATACATCTACGGTATCGGACAACTCTGTCTGCCAAAGCACCGGCACCACACGCTCTTGATATTTTCCTAAAGCGACATGGCTTTGCTGAAGCAGGTAAAGCTGCTGCCTGCATTGTTCTGTGCACTCATTAGGTAAAACATAAGCGAGTTGCCACCTGTGCTCCTTGAGTGGTGACTCTTGACCAAGTAGCTCTAACGTTGTGTATGGTTCAACTAACACACCTATATTGGTCACACCGCTTTGATACCACCCTTGGGTGAGAATGACCTTAGCGATGACGGCAGGAAGCGCAAACGTACACACCAACGCAATCAACATTAGCCGCCCTTTGGTTACTTTAGATGTCATGCTTCACCTCCATGTGACGCAACTTTCTTTGCCAACGAACAAAAACAATTAAGGTCAATAATAAGAAAACGCCCGCCATCGAAAACCACTGAATCGAATAACCGAAATGCTTGGCGCTGTTGAGCGGCAATGGGTTCCAAGGAAAGTCGTAAGGCCAATTTTTTAGATTGTCTGGCTGCAAGACTGCGGGCATAAGTTCAATATTAAGTAGCTGATTCAGTTGCGCGATATTCAGGTTCTGCACACGAATGGCATCGCCAACTTCTGGCATTAATTCAGAGCTCAGCGGGTTAGCAGATTTTCGGTACAGACGTCCCGTGATAAAGGTCGAGACTTCGAGTGTTGTGACGGTTGGTAATACTGAACGATCTGCTATTCCCTCCAAAAAACCAAGCTCTAATAATGCATAGGTTCCTGATTCATCACTCATAGAGACAATCTGAAATGCTAAATAGCCCACATTGCCCTGATGCGTTTGGTTATCCAGTAAAATCACGGGAAACGCCTGAGGAACAACATTAGCTTCCACTTTTTTCCCGAGGATGCTGCCTTCTCTCCAATCGTTTTCTTCAAGAACTTCGCCTAATGTTTGGTACGCACTATCCGCTCGCGCAAGAATGGCTTGTTCCAAAGCCTGTTTCTCTTGCCCTCTTTCAAGCTGCCAAAAACCCAGTTTGACCAAAAGAGAAAACACAACCACAGTTAAACCAACTGCAACCCAAAACCGTTTCGATAGCCATAATTGTCTTGATAACAACAACGATGAAACCGGAGGTGCTATGTCCACCGTATTTCTATTCAAACTGACGCTTGTCCTTTTGCTGCTTTTCATTATCTTCAACCTCGCAAAAGCGCTTATCGAAATGGTTCGTGAAGACCCAGATAATCCCGAAAAAAGAGACAAACCTATGAGTCATTACTTAGGCCGTCGAGTCATGTTCTCCGCTTTAGTAGTTATCCTTCTACTTATTGCGCTCAGTTCAGGCTGGCTGTCTCCGAATCCCCGTCCTTACTAATGCACCTACAGCACGTACACAAACACAAACAGACATAACCAAACCACATCCACAAAGTGCCAATACCAACTACCTGCTTGGAAGGCAAAATGGTTGTTAGACGAAAAATGATCTTTAGCGATTCGGAGCAATAATACGATTAAGAAAATCGTCCCAAGACAAACGTGCAAACCGTGAAAACCCGTCAACATAAAAAAGGTGTTTCCGTAGATACCAGATTGCAACGTGAGCCCCATTTCTTGATAAGCATGAGCATACTCGACCGCTTGGTAATATAGGAAAAAGCCCGCAAGCACGATGGTGATTTCCAACCAAACAATCAGTGCCGTTCTTTTGTCTTTTTCAAGGCTTATGTGCGCCATATGCAGTGTAATCGACGACAATAACAGCAAAATAGTATTAGTAAGGGGAATGCCCTGCCACGGCATAGCTTGCGTTGTTTCTCCACCCGGAGTCAGTGTGAGTGGCCACATCGCTTCGAAGGTTGGCCACAAGACCTCGTTGGTCATGAAGTTGTTATCTGCCCCACCTAACCAAGGCACAGAAATCATCCTGGCGTAAAATAACGCACCAAAAAAGGCACCAAAAAACATCACTTCAGAGAAGATGAACCAGCTCATCCCCTGGCGAAAAGAACGAGTAATTTGCGAGCTGTACTTTCCACTCAGTGACTCAGTAATCACATTACTAAACCAGCCCGCCAACATGTAAAGCAAGAACAGAAAGCCTACCGCTAGCACAATGCTACCAATGGTTCCCACAGCCCCTTCACTTTGTGTCCCCTGAACGGTCATTCCTGCACCAACGGCAACTAAAAATAGAGCAAACGCACCGATGATCGGCCAGCTACTTTGAGCGGGAACATAATATGTTCCTGGCTTGTTACTCATAATTTCTCTCCTTACTGACCAGCCTTGGTCTGTATCTCTCTCCTTGAGTGGCTAAGAACCTGTAGGAGGGGGAAGTTTATAGAGTGTGTATGACAGCGTTAACGTGTGTATCGACTCCGGTAAGTCCGGTTCGATATAAAAAATCAACGGCATTTGAGCATGTTGCTTGCCATCCAAAGGCTGTTGGTTAAAACAAAAGCACTCAATCTTATTGAAATAAACGGCACCATTCCCGGGAGAAACAGAGGGAACGGCTTGCCCTACCAACTTCTGCCCGCTTTCATTAAATGCAAGGTATTCGGTTTGCACGACTTCGCCGGGATGAACGTCCATCGAAATCACTTTGGGTTTAAACTCCCAAGGCATATCGGGGCTTACATGCGCCATAAACTCCACGCGAATGGTTCGGCTCATATCTGGCTGCATACCAGTTGGTTGAATGGCGGCCACTTCACTTGTTTTTCCATTGATACCCAGTGCGTCGCACATTACGTCATACAATGGGACAAGTGCGTAGCCAAACCCGAACATCAAAAGGGTCGCTAAAAGCAACTTCACTGTGAGCTTTTTGTTTGATGGATTCGGTTTCATCTCACTCACCCTATTCGTTTCTAATCGACTTTAGGCGGCGTAGTAAACGTATGATGGGGCGCCGGGCTTGGCACTGTCCATTCTAAGCCCTCCGCACGTTCCCACGGTTTTGCAGCGGCCTTTTCACCGCCACGAATACACTTAATCACCACCCATAAAAAGATCAATTGTGACAACCCAAACGCAAATCCACCAATGGAGACGATTTGATTGACATCAGCAAACTGAATAGCGTAATCCGGGATACGTCTTGGCATACCCGCTAAACCTAGAAAGTGCATCGGGAAAAACAAAACATTAACTGAAATAATCGAGCACCAGAAATGCCACAAACTCAGCTTGTGGTCGTACATATTTCCTGTCCACTTAGGTAGCCAATAGTACGCTGCCGCCATAATCGAGAATACAGCACCAGATACCAACACATAGTGGAAATGCGCAACCACGAAGTAAGTGTCATGATATTGGAAATCCGCCGGCACAATCGCCAGCATCAACCCTGAGAAACCGCCAATCGTAAAGAGCACAATAAAGGCAATGGCAAACAACATTGGCGTTTCAAATGTCAGAGCCCCACGCCACATGGTGGCGACCCAGTTAAAGACTTTCACCCCTGTTGGTACAGCAATCAGCATGGTGCAATACATAAAGAAAAGCTCTGCAAAAACTGGCATCCCCGTTGTAAACATGTGATGCGCCCACACAAGAAAAGAAAGCAACGCAATGCTGCACGTCGCGTAAACCATCGAATGATAACCAAACAGCTTCTTGCCACTGAAAGCAGGAAGGATGGCAGAAATGATGCCAAACGACGGTAAAATCATGATGTACACTTCTGGGTGACCAAAGAACCAAAAGATGTGTTGGAACATCACCGGGTCACCGCCACCAGCAGCATCAAAGAAGCTAGTCCCGAAATATTTGTCAGTAAGAACCATCGTCACCGCACCTGCTAATACCGGCATAACCGCGATCAACAAGAAAGCGGTGATTAACCAAGTCCAAACAAACATTGGTAACTTGAACCAAGTCATTCCCGGAGCTCGCATATTTACTATCGTCACGATAACGTTGATCGCGCCCATGATGGAGCTGATCCCCATGATGTGAACAGAGAATACAAACAGCGCGGTGCTATCTGGGCCATAAGTCGTGGACAGCGGAGCATAGAACGTCCAGCCAAAATCGGGGCCGCCGCCAGGTAAAAACAACGAGCTCAATAAAATAAGAAATGCAAAAGGTAGAATCCAAAAGCTCAAGTTGTTCATGCGAGGTAGCGCCATATCTGGAGCACCGATCATCATTGGAATCATCCAGTTAGCAAGGCCCGTAAATGCTGGCATCACAGCACCAAACACCATCACCAAACCGTGTACCGTAGTCATTTGATTAAAAAACTGTGGATCAACCAGCTGAAGTCCAGGCTGGAATAGTTCGGCACGAATGACCATCGCCATCGCACCACCAGTCAGAAACATCGCGAAACTAAACCAAAGGTACAGGGTGCCAATGTCTTTATGGTTTGTGGAATACAGCCAACGAGCAATACCTTGGGGAGCATGATGATCATGGCCATCATCAATCGCAATGGTACTGTTTGCACTGGCTTCCGCTGGAGCAGACTTCACTGCCTTATCTATTGGCTTACTCATATTTCCTCCTTAGCACTGCCTTGTGCCTTAAAGGCATTCACATCGGATGCTTGCACCGTATCGCCAGTGTCGTTGCCCCATGCGTTTCGCTGATATGTAATGACAGCGGCAATTTCTTTGTCACTTAACTGGTTCGAAAAAGACTGCATTGCAGTGCCCGGACGGCCATTCACAATCACATCAATGTGCTCTGAAATTGGGCCTGTTGCGATGGGGCTGCCCTTAATCGCGGGAAATGCACCCGGAATCCCCTCACCATTAGCCTGATGGCACACAGCACAACGCGCCGTGTATATAGATTCGCCCTGCGACATCAACTCACCCATGGATAAGTCTTGAGAGAGCGCCTCTTGTGCCGCCGCTTTTTGAAGTGCGATTTCTTCCTTCTTACTCGCTAGCCATTCATCAAACTTTTCTTCTTCCATCGCATGCACCACCACCGGCATGAACCCGTGTGCACGACCACATAGCTCCGCACATTGACCGCGATATACGCCTGGCTCATCAATTCTTGTCCATGCTTCATTAATAAAACCAGGGATGGTGTCTTTCTTGACAGCAAAATTCGGCACCCACCATGAGTGAATGACATCATCAGAAGTCATCAAAAAACGCACTTTGCGATTCACAGGCAACACCAAAGGGTTGTCTACTTCCAACAGATAATGCGCGCCTTTTGTCTCGATACCATCAATTTGCTTTTGGCTGGTAGCAAGCAAACTGAAGAACTCAACATCTTCACCAAAATAACTGTAATGCCATTTCCATTGCGAGCCTGTGATCTTGACCGTGATATCTGATTGGCTTGTGTCTTCCATTGCGACTAAAGTTTTCGTTGCGGGAATCGCCATGGCGACAAGAATGATGATAGGTATGACTGTCCAAATAATTTCCACTTTTGTACTTTCGTGGAAATGTGCGGCAACTGCTCCTTTTGACTTGCGATGACGAAAGATGGAATAGAACATGACACCAAATACAATCAAAGCAATTACGCAGCAGATATAGAAAATCAGCATATGTAATTCATACACTTGCCCACTTATCGCTGTGACCCCTTTGGTCATGTTGTAGTCACTTTCCTTTGACCAACTGAAAGAGGAGAATGTGATTAAAATCACATTCAGTGATAAGGCTAGAGTAGTCGTTAATCTTTTCAAAAGATCTCTCCTCTGCTCAGCCGCTACGCTTGCGCGAGCTTCCTTGCGTCCCGATGCAAATATCGAACAACTTTACGAAAAATCACAAAAACTACGATTTCGACACGGTTTGTTATATTTATGTTAAAAGGCTAGTTATAGTTCCAAGGTTCTTCAAGAAATTAAATATGATTAAATTTTGTTCGGATAAGAAAAATTAATTCGGTTTATCGATTGCCCTCTTTGAAATGTAATTGAGAACCATTTACATTAATTTAAAAGAAAACATTGAGATACTTACAAAACGAAGTGTCCAAGAAAGTAGGCGCCCCCTACTAAGGAATGATTGATATGACAGCACTAATTACTCAATGGCTAGAACGAGACCCTGATCCTAAGACTCGCGAAGAGCTACAACACCTCGTCGATACAAATAATGAACAAGAGCTTACTGATCGCTTTGGATCGCGCCTTGCCTTTGGTACAGCAGGGTTACGCGGCAAAGTGGGCGCAGGTCCAAACCGAATGAACCGTTTGGTGATTCAAGAGACAGCCACTGGTTTAGGAAACTATTTGCTAGAGCAAGTCAAAGATGCCGCAAGTCGTGGTGTCGTTATTGGCTACGACGGTCGTCCTGATTCGAAACAATTCGCGCATGATACCGCGTCCGTACTGACAGCCCTTGGCATCAAGGTTTACCTAACGTACGACGTCGCAGCGACCCCAATTGTTGCGTTTGGTGTCCGTACATTGAATGCTGCTGCCGCAGTTGTCGTTACCGCCAGCCACAATCCACCAGAGTACAATGGCTTTAAAGTATATTGGGAGAATGGCGCACAAATCATTCCTCCACACGACTCTGGAATCGCAGCGAAAATTGATGCCGCAACAACAAAGCCATTACCTTTAATGTCTCTCGATGATGCAAAACAGCGCGGTTTGTTAGTTTGGTTGGAAGACGACTACTACCAAACTTACCGTAAAACGATGAACGAAAACGCGCTGCTTACTCGTGACAACAACACCGATATTTCTATCGCTTACACTGCGATGCATGGCGTTGGCGCGAATATGGCGGAAACGCTCCTCGCAGACGCTGGCTTCAAAAAAGTGGCAAGTGTTAAGGAACAGCGCGAACCTGATGGTAGCTTCCCAACCGTCAACTTCCCAAACCCTGAAGAAGCGGGAGCAATGGATATGGTGATGGCGTTAGGTAAGTCCGTAGATGCTGATATCGCTTGTGCTAACGATCCAGATGCCGACCGTTTTGCAGTGGCGGTCAAACGCCCAGATGGCGAATACCAAATGTTAACCGGCGACCAAGTGGGTTCACTGTTTGGCGATTACTTGCTAGAACAGCAACCTAACGCTCTGGTTGGCAACACCATCGTATCATCAAGAATGCTGAGTAGCATTGCCAAAGCGCATGGCGCCCAATACTACCAAACGTTAACAGGCTTCAAATGGCTCACTAACGTTGCCATGGAACAAGAGACAGAAACCAACCCATTCTTGTTTGCTTATGAGGAAGCGCTCGGTTATACCGTAGGTAACAAGGTGTGGGATAAGGATGGTTTATCTGCAATCGTAGCGTTTTCACAGCTAACAGGAAAGCTTAAAGCGCAAGGCAAAACACTGTGGGATAAACTGGAAGAGCTGTACCGCGAGCACGGTTTCTACTTCAACGCGCAACGCAGCATCGCTCTCGACCCGAACTCTCCACCAATCGGCGACAAACTCCGAGCAAATCCACCAACAGAGATTGCTGGTAAAAAAGTCGCAGTAACTGAAGATCTAAAAACATCAGTTCGCATGTTTGATGACGGCTCAGAAGAATCCATTGACTTACCAGCAAGTGACGTATTGATTTATCACCTAGAAGATCAGTCTCGTGTGATTGTTCGCCCTTCGGGTACTGAGCCAAAACTAAAATGTTACTACGAAGTCATCAACCTTTTCCCTGCGGATATGAGCTATGCACAAGCACAGCAAGCGGCAGAGGCGAAGATGAACGAACTTATCGACGCGCATCAGACAAGTTTGTAAGTCAAAGAGAAGCAGAGACACCTGATACGATAAGAGGCGCAAATTCGCGCCTCTTTTTTGATTTTGACTAGAACAAGTCAAGCTAACCAGTGCTTTTCCCTAGCTTACAATTTCCTTTTGTAGAAAGTACTTGTGGATGCCCTCTGCAGGATAGCCTGAGTACTGCCCTACTTTTTCAAAACCCAATTTGAGATAGAATTCGAGAGCTTGGAAGCTGTAGGTATCCAAATAAACATGGGTAACCCCGTGAGGCTTTACTTTTTCTTCTAACATTGACATTAACTGGCTCCCGAGACCAGATGTCCGACTTTCAGCATCTACCCACAAAAACTCAACAAACACCGTGTTTTTAAACATTTCGCCAGTCAAGCCACCCATGATCTTGCCATTCTCATCTTTTGCGAAACAACCTACAGCATGCACTTCCCCTTCAGGTAAATGCAGTCGGTTATAAGATCGAATACCTTCACGAACAAAATCAAGGTCTGTTTGATCTGGATTTAAACAAAATTCAAGCTTCATACATCCTCTCCTTAGGAAACTCCAATATCCTAAAACAAAAAGCCAGCAATTGCTGGCTTTCTGGTGGAATATGATAACTTTACAAGGCGAAACTGCTCAGCATCCACAACGCGAGAATAACGAACACTAAACCCATTAATTTATGTTGATACGTGCGGAATTTTTCGTTCTCGAGCAGCCCCTTACCCAATGTGCCTGCCAGCCCAACAAGTAATAAATTGAATGATAAGCCAAGAACGTTCAACAGTAACCCTAGTGCTAGCATCTGCTCACCAGAAGACGCTGTGATATTGCTTGAGACAAACTGCGGCAAAAACATCACAAAAAATACCAACGCTTTAGGGTTAAGCAAATTACTCATCAAGGCTCGTTGATAATAAGTCGATGCCATTTTGTTTTGACCATCAAGCTCTGGAGCCGAAGATGCCTCAGCTCGTAAGCAGTCCCAACCCATTTTTAGCAAGTAAGCGCCACCTAATAGATGAAGGACTTTAAGGGCGATTGGGCTCATTGCGATCAAGGTTGATACTCCCATTGCAGCAAGCAAAGTAAGAATAACACCAGACGTCGCATTGCCTAAGCTAGCAAACAGACCGACCTTCTTACCGTAACTCATACTAGAGCTCGCGATAAGCAACATATCGGGCCCTGGTAACAGCAACAAAGCCACTACTGCGGTGAGATAAACAGGAAGTACAGATAAATCAATCATGATGGAACCGCTTTTTCTACAACAAAGCGGCGAATGTTATACCAACAAAATAACAACAGCCAGCCCAAAATCACCAAGATGATTCAGAAAATAAAAATCATAGTTCGCTAGATTGCAAAATAGCAATCAATTCGCCTGTTTATCAAAATCGAATAGCAATTTTGTACAAAAATAAGCACGATGGATCCGTTACACTTCTAAGATGACTTTCTTGAGCAGACCGGATAAAGATGAAAGAAAAGAATAAGGAAATCGCTACCTTCAAGATAGCTCAAGAGCTCGGCGGTTTAGAACTTCTCGATGCAAAGTATGAGAAGCAGAATTTCTCACGCCATAGTCACGAGGGTTACACTATTGGCGTCATCGAGAAGGGAGCACAGCAGTTCTTTCGAACAGGCGGAAATCATATCGCGCCACAGGACAGCATCATCCTTGTTAATGCCGATGAAGTACACAACGGGCATTCGGCCTCAGAAGGCGGTTGGGAATACAAAGCAATGTACCCCGTACCACAGCAGTTTCAGACCTTGGGGCAAGAGCTTGGTTCACAAAATGTAGCGCTGCCCTATTTCCCTCAACCTGTGGTTTATGATCCTGAACTAGCAAATCAGTTGCGATTGGTGTTTGAAACGCTAGAAAAATCAGACAACCGACTACTACGAGAAACTTTGATTTACGGCACGTTGATCAAACTAGCCAGCAAACACAGCACCCACCGGGCACCGCTCAAAGAATCAACCAGAGCTCAGCGACAAATACAGCTGGTCAAAGAGTTTTTGGAAGACTTCCCGCAAACGGACGTCTCGCTAGAAGAGCTCGCAAAACTGGCTGGGTTAAGCCCTTTTCATTTGCTAAGAGAGTTTCAAAAACAGTTTGGCTTCCCTCCCCATGCTTATCAAATTCAACAACGTTTACGAATGGCAAAGAAGTTGCTCAAACTCGGACAAAAAATTTCAGATGTAGCGCAAGAGTGTGGCTTCCATGATCAAAGCCACCTGCATCGACACTTTAAAAAAGCCATGGGCGTCACGCCCGGTCAATACATTCGTCACAGCTAAAGAGCAATATTGTACAAGGCGTTATGCCGCTACCACGTTACCTTGATAGCCTGATTTTGGAACAACTAAGAATAAACTATGGACCACACTTTGCCGCTAAAAGAAGAATCAAAAGCTGCGTTATTTTGGCAAGGCACACTTGCTATGATGCCACTGAGTATCGCGGTGTTACCTTGGGGTTTGCTCGCAGGCTCATTCGCGATTGATACTGGGCTTCACCCTTTGGAAGGACAAGCACTATCCGCCATTCTGTTCGCAGGTTCCGCGCAGCTCGTCGCGATGGGGATGATTAAATCGGGGGCAGGTTTAGTAACCATGTTACTAACAACGTTTTTTATCACCTCTCGACACTTCCTCTACAGTGTATCGATGCGCAGTAAAATTGCACCACTTCCTCTTAAATGGCGGTTATCACTCGGATTCTTACTCACTGATGAGCTGTTTGCGATTGTAGGTCATCATTCCGATAAAAAATTTAATCGCTGGTATGCGCTTGGGGCTGGTCTGAGTTTTTACCTGTTTTGGAATATCGCGACATTGACGGGCATTATTGCGGGAAGCTTGATCCCTGAACTGAACGAAATGGGATTGGAATTTGCTGTGGCCGCGACTTTTATCGCAATTGTAGTTCCGACTATTAAAAATATGGCGGTGCTCGCGAGTGTTGTCGTGGCATTAGTGAACTCGGTCGCCCTAACCTATTACCAAGTGGAAGGAAGTTTGATGATTTCGAGCATTTTAGCCATGCTTACAGGCTACTTTGTGGAACAAGTACAGGAGAAACACTAATGATCATGTTGTCTATTTTACCGATGACGGGACTTGTTTTCACCAGCCGCTACTTGTTTTTAGAACCCAAGCTACCACTGCGATTAGGGACACGTACACAAAAAGTGCTCAACTACGCCAGCCCTGCGGTACTCACTGCGATCTGGGCGCCTATAGTTTTCATTCCCGATGGAGCGCTCAGCGTGAATGCGCACAACCCATTTTTATTGGCTGCCTTGCTGGCTGCGTTAATCGCGTACTTTACTAAAAATGTTCTTTTAACGACGGTGATCAGCATGGTGGTATTTCTCGTTCTGCGAATTTGGCTTTAATCCGCCACCCACTCAATCTCCAACAAGGTGACATCACCACACTTTAATCGTCCAAGGAAGATGTCACCTTGATGCACCTCACCAACTCCTTTTGGTGTGCCGGTCATTACCACATCGCCATCTTGAAGTGTTGTGTAACTCGTTAATTCATCCAAAATGGTTAGCGGCGGATAGAGCATCTGGTTAACGTGACCTTTTTGTACACGAACGCAGTTAATCAAGAGCTCTAGGTTAAGATCATTAATATCAATGTTATCCAAAGAGACAAATCGACTAAACACTGCGGAGCCATCAAATGCCTTAGCACGCTCCCAGGGCAACCCTTGTTGTTTAAGTGAAGACTGCAAACCGCGCTTGGTCAGATCCAATCCCAAACCGACCGCTGAATAGCGTCCATCTTTGATCAGAAAACAGATTTCAGCCTCGTAATGAAGAGGCTCTTGATGAAATGAACGCAGAGTCGTCGATACGGAAGTCGCGGGTTTATTAAATACCACCATTTGCTCAGGTATCGCATTATCAAGCTCATGAATATGTTCAACGTAATTTCGCCCAACACAAAGCACTTTACCCACTTCTACTTTCTTTTCTTCAACTTGAATAACGCTCATCGCTCTTCCCTGCAAAACAAAAACCTCACCATAATCTAACCTATTGACTTAACGACACTAAATCCCATCCTCTAGTGTGAAAAATAAGACATTCACCCCGTTTTGAGTTTTGTATCATCTAATTGAAACATCACGGTATTTACAAAACAAATAGACAAAAAAGCCAGCACGAGGCTGGCTTTAAATCAATAAGGGTGAATGATTGTTTTCGCTAAATCCTATTATAGGTAGTAACGAGCACCTATCGCCCATTTGTCATCAGTTTCACGATCATGGTCATCATTTAGGTCAAACTGGTAACCCGCGTAACCAACAAATTTAGGCGTGAAGTTGTACTCTGCCTGCAGTGCCATTTCCTCACGAGCGGTTTCTGTTTTAGAGTTTTTGAACTCTTTACCTTCAACCATCTCGTAGTTAACGCTCAAGTTTAAGCTGTTCGCTAGAGCGTATGCGATGATCGCTTCGTACGCATCACTTTCCGCCAAACGGTCGCCATTTACACTGAAGTTCATATTTTCATTTGAACCATATACCGCGGCAAGGAACAGACCTTGGCCGTAAGCGCCGTAAGATGCAGACACAACATGTGATTCCGCGGTGTGTTTACCTGTGTAAGCAGGGTGTTGGAAGTCACCACCGTTGTATGAGTAGCCAATTTTCGCGCCCATGATTGCGTAAGAAAGCGCAACTTGCATGCGGTCATCGTATTTAAGACCACCAGTGATAGTACCTGCGTCGTTACGCGTGTATTCATCATTTGCGCCTTTCCATCCAAGACCAACGTTAATCGCACCTGCTTCGCCTAAATCAAAGCCATTGCGATAAGACAGCATTTTATCCGCACGACCTGTGCCTAGGTTTCCGTGATCGTCGTAAATGAAGTCATTCGCAAACGCAATTGGCATATCCGCGATGCCTGCTACATCATAGTAAGGTGACCATTGCGTACCACCTACTGCACGACCGTAAACCTCATGTGTTAAACCTAAGTAACCTAGACGAGTTTTAAACGACTCTTCACCGCCATCTAAGTAGTTTAGAGCCCATTCACCACGTGCGTCTGCGGTGAAGCCATTGCCTAAATCTTGTGTCGCAGAGATATTGATACGAGGAGAGTTAGTACCAACATCCGTGTCACCTTGCTCTGAACCATTTAAGTTAACAGAAACGTGGCCGCCCATCGAAAATGTTGTGCCATCGTTATTATAAAGCTCCACTGCCACTGCTTGAGTGCCGAAAGTTGCTGCTGCGATTGCCGCTGCTAATAATTTTTTATTCATTTCTAAATCCATTACTTATTAGTTGGTTAGTCAGTTTTAGACCCAGCTCTGATTCACTTTCGTAAAACGAAATGATGAACACAGAAAGGAATACAAAGGCCCTCTGGGGCATCTTTTCCGCCAGAATGGATTTACCTTTGTGTAACAACTGCCGACACTTTATTTGATTAGTTCCTGATAACCGAGTGAAAAATTCTCAGCAAAAAACTAAAAAGCAAACGTTTACTTATCCGAAAAAAATCCAGGCGTAAAAACCTTACAAAAAGAAATGCTTTAACGAGATAGAGCTCACAAATACTTGATGATCCACAACTTTTGAAAATAACTTTCCCGTCAAAATGAAATATTTACTTACATTTTGGAACAAAAATAGGTTCAGGAACTTTTTGAAAAAAGCACGGTCTCCAATAGAAGACAGAAAAACCTCAAAAAAGATAAAACCTTTCTTTTTATAAGAGATATAAGAAGGGACACTTATTCTCGCCAGCAATAAAAGTGCAATCAAATCATAACTTAACAGAAATCTATCTTTCATTTTCAGCGTTTACCTTAGCGTCATCAACACATCGGGCAAGAAAGCCCATCGATTACAACTAGGGTAATAAGAAAATGAAAAAGGCAGCACTAACTACTGCAATTCTTACAGCATTGGTATCAGCACCATCATTCGCAGCAACAGTATACAAAAACGACGGTACTGAATTAAAAGTTGGCGGCCGCGTTGAGTTCCGTGGTGACTTCATCGGTTCAGGTGGTGCTGAAGTTGAAGGCTCAATGGAAGATAAAAGCCGCGCTCGTCTTAATCTAAAAGGTAAAACGGACATCGGCAATGGCCTTTCTGCATTCGGTGTTTACGAAGCCGAGCAAAAAACGGGCAAGAGTGAATTCAAAAACCGCTACATGTATGCAGGTGTCGACTCTGATATCGGTGCTTTCTCTGTAGGTCGTCAAGACATGGCTGCAGTCATCATCTCTGACATGACGGATATCACTGAGTTCTCTGGTGTTCAGCAAGTTATCGATTCGTCGTCTGATAAGCAAGACAGCGTTTTCGCATACCGTGGTACGTTTGATGCACTACAACTGCAAGCAACCTACCAAGCAAACTCTAGTGATAACGAAGATAAATACGGCATCTCTGGAATGTACTCACTGCCAATGGGCCTAGACCTCGGTCTTGCATATTCTGGTGGCGACGTAGATAAAGACAACTCTGAAGATCAAATTCTAGGTGGTATCGCCTACTCGATGGATAACCTATACCTAGCAGGTACTTACTCTCAAGGTTCATTGACTGACGCTGAAGACTTTACGGCTTACGAGTTAGTAGCAAGCTACAAAGTAGCGAGCAAAGTGACACTTGCTGCTCTATACACAGCTCAAGAAAATGATCCAGACAACGGTTCAAAATACGACACCGTTGAAGGTATCGAGCTTGTTGGTTACTACAAACTAAACAGCAACTTCCGTACTTACCTGTCTTACTACATCAACCAACTTGACGAAGCAAAAGATGCAACAACAGGTCTAGTAACAGAAGGCGAAGATACACTGCGCCTAGGCGTACGTTACGATTTCTAATTCACTCTTGTCCTAAGAGCGAGTCCACTTGGCCAGCACCTTTGCTGGCCATTTTTTGTGTAACCCAAGATAACTCAATAAGTATTCACACGATCCAAGCATCGCTCAGCAATGAAAAAGGAGCGTAGCGACTCATACTTCTGCCCTCTTTTAATGCGATTTGTCACTAAGTTAGTGCATTTCTCCTAATAGCCAACCGAACTAAAACAAAAATCCCATTAAAATCAAATAAATAAAAATTGGCACGCGTTCTGCAATACTAATTATGCAAATGCATGGCAGCGTTTGTGCTTCTCGTTCTTTGTACCTGTTATAACAGGCACGTCCTTTGAATTGGTAATGTCGCCTCCCTCTGGGAGGCATTTTTTTATTGGCGCGAAAAACAATAGGACGTATGATCCCGCCACCTCTATCAAACTGGAATTTTTCAATTGAATCATCATCCTGTTCAAGGTGCGTCCTGGATGCTAACAGCTGGCTTGGCATTCGCCATAGTGAACAGCTTCGCCCAAATTGCTAGCATCAACTTTGGTGTCTCTTCCACCACATTCGCGTTATTCCAATACGCTATTGCCTTATTTGTCATTCTGCCCTATCTGCGTACACTTGGAATTAGACGCTCACTAAGAACCCAACACTTGGGTTGGCATGCCTTCCGTATTTTTCTCTCTGTTATCGGGATTCAGCTTTGGCTTTGGGCACTCGCTTATCCAGTTCCGATTTGGCAAGGCATTGCGCTGCTGATGACCTCTCCATTATTTGCAACGGTTGGATCTGGCTTGTTACTCAAAGAGAAAGTAGGTACTGCACGCTGGTTAGCAACATTAACAGGGTTTGTTGGTGCTATGATCATTCTTGAGCCGTGGGCAGATTCATTTACATGGGCGACCCTGCTTCCTGTTGGCGCCGCATTTTTCTGGGCAGCGTATTCTCTGATGGTAAAGAAAATGTCGGTCAACGATCCGCCCTCAACCATGGTTGTCTATTTATTACTGCTGATAACGCCGTTTAATATCTTATTGGCAATACCGACATTTACGATGCCAAATACCTGGACGATATGGGGCGTACTTTTAGCCGCAGGCGCGCTTACTGCACTCGCTCAATGGGCTATCGTTAAAGCATATGCAGTAGCAGACGCCTCGTTTGTGCAACCATTTGATCACGCAAAACTGCCTTTGAATGTCGTTGCTGGCTGGTTGGTGTTTGGCTGGGTACCACCTGGTCGTTTATGGCTAGGCGCCGCGATTATTATTGCCTCCATTGCGTTTATTACGCACTGGGAAGCGAAAAAGACAAAGCTAGTTGAAAGAAAAGTCTAATTTCAAGGTTCTATATTTTCAGGAAAGGAAATGAGGAACACCATATGAGTCAACCAATCAAAATTACACTGTACCGCTGGGCTGGTAGTTGGGGTCCATTCAAAGTCAATATTCCTTGCGGTGAATGTACGTTAACTAAAGATATTTTGACGGATACTTTTAAAAACGAACTCGCTGATGTTCCCGTTGAACTGGAAGTAAAAGATTGGTTATCACATTGGTGGGAACCATTAAAAGCAGGGGCCTGGCATGCTCCGATTCTTCTTGTCGAAGGAAAAGTGGTCAGCCAAGGGGAAGCGCTAAATCGGGGCGTGCTTGTGCAATCAGTTATCGCTGAATGGGTCAAACGCGATGAGCTAAAAGGCAACATTGTTTATGGTAAAGCCACCTGCCCTTACTGTGTCAAAGCGAAACAACTACTTGACGATGCTGGTGTTCAATACGAGTATCATGACGTGGTTAAAGACAGCGCCGCTTTGTATCGCATGATCCCCGAAGTAAAGGCCATCATTGGAGAAAAAACGCCGGTAACAGTGCCGCAGATCTGGTTGGATGGAAAGTATGTTGGAGGCGCTGACGATTTAGAAAAGTGGTTAGCAGCAAAGGGGCTAGATAAAGTGCCTAACAATGTCGTGGCAATACCAAGCCAATCCGCTTAGCGTTTGATTCAAATGCCACCCGTCTTTGAGTAGTGGTTTACCAATGTTGTGCAATATGTAGGCTGCTACTAAAAACAAGACAGATAAAAGCAAAAAGCCCTGATTCTTCAATCAGGGCCTTTTAAATTATTTCGCCAGTTTTTTCATAACACGAGCAAAAACAGAAGCTTTTTTCTTCTTCGCTTTACCGTAAAGCGCTTTGTGCATCGCGTCTTTTGCAATCATCTGGCCAATATAAGCACCACCAAGTTCGTTACCCATGACCTTCTCCTGAATGTATTGACTTAACTATGTTGTAATTTTACACCACAATTGGATAAAAACAAGACTGATGTCACATTTATTTTGTAGTTAACTTTCAGATTGGTTCTGATTACTTTTTCGAAACGGGTGCCTATCGCTTAGGTTGCTGGTATGTTTTACCCGCTGCGACGTACGTATCTTTTTGTTTGATTTCAAAGAATGTTTCAAAGAACCACGCAGCAAATTTGATCAAGTGATCGCCTTCATTCATGACGTGCTCCACGTATTCTTGCTCTTCTCCGGACTCGTCTTCTTGAGTGGTAATATGGTAAATACGTTTCTCGCCATCAACTTCTGCAAGACCAAACTGACCCGTTAGGGATTGTGCCGCTTGTGCAACTTCTTCTTCCTCACACGCCTTCAAGACTTCGAGTGCCTTTGGCATGCTTTCTTGCTGAGTAATTTCTTTTACCAGTGTTTCAAATTCGTTTTGTTGCATTCTTTCACCTAACGATTAGAGATCGGATAGTCAATTTGGGCAGAAATGTATCCCCAAGCTTGAGAGGAGCATCAGGCATTGCCCTCTTCCTCTCAAACTGAGTCATTCAATATACACAATGATCCTGACTTAATTTAGCAGCGCATTTTAGAAAGCTGCCTCTTTCGTTGCAAGTATATTCAGGTGGAAGTTTCTGCTTGAATCGTCCCTTTGGGTACTTTACGAAATTGACTCAATGCAAGCACACAGCAAGAAAGTAACGCAATAAACAAATAAAACACCCCAAGCTGGTTTTGATTCGTGACCCAAGAATCTATCAAGTATCCGCCAAACAACCCGGCTAAACACATTTGAATTGAGCCAGACAATGCAGAAACCGCTCCAGCCTGTTGCTTATGTGGCGACAGCAACAAACTAATTGATACCGGAAACGACATACCTTGGGCAAAACTTAAACACGTAAATGCCACTAGTAATGAAAATACACTGAAGGGTGTAACCAACAACATGAAACCCGCAATAGCAACAATCGCGAAACTCATCAGCAAGATTTGCTGAGCTTTGTAACGAGCGTTGATCAAATTAAGCACCAAGCTACCCGTCAGCAAACCAACTGACGGTATGATCATCAAAGAACCGTAATCTGCCGCCGTTAATCCTAACTCTTGTTGCATTAAAAATGGATACAAGGAGAGCGTAACCAGAGCCGATAAATAACTAAGCCAGTTGTAGCTCGCACTACCAATCACTTGTGTATTCGTTAACAGACGCAAATAATTTGCACTCACCTGGCCTACTTTAAATTTTCGCTTCGGGTAAGGCAGCGTTTCTGGCAACACCAATAAACCAAGTGTAAAAATTGCCATTAAGTAAATCAGCACAAACACGAAGACAGCATGCCAACTCAGGTGAAAAGCAATCCAACCACCAAACAGCGGAGCAATAATTGGCATCACAGATGCCGTGACTGAAATATAAGATAGCGCTTTGGTTAATTGCATACCGTCATAACTGTCACGCAATACGGAGCGACCAAGCACCGAGGCACTGCCCGCTCCCAAACCTTGAAGTAACCGCCCCGCTTCAAGAGCGATAATGTTGTCCGAAAACGCGATACACATAACCGTACCAACTAGGTACACACTTTGGCCCAGAATAAATACTGGTCGACGACCAATCGCATCAGACAATGGGCCATAAAACAGCTGAGAGATACCGAAGCCAACGAGAAATAGTGTGACGAGATTCTGAATCGAATGTTGCGGCAAATTCAAGTCATGACCAATCAATGGCAAAGAAGGAAGATAAATACTAACGCCAACTTGGCCTGTGGCAATGATCATCATCGCTAATAACAATGGTGTTTTACGCAAACGTTCCTCCTACTTTGTGACAGATTGATGGCAAACAGTGTATATTTGATACTCAAAGATGATAATCAGCTAAGTTGGAAAGGAATTAATTCCCAAGGAGACACAATGGACTGGATTCAAAGCGTGAAGAGTTATATTCGTGTGGTCGAAGAAGGTAGCTTTAATGCCGCAGCGCGAAAACTCAATACCACCAGCTCAGCTATCAGTAAGCGAGTTCAATGGCTAGAAGATAAAATTGGCGTTCAGCTACTTAAACGCACGACCCGCTCTATTAGCCAAACCGAAGCTGGTGCGCTGTTTTATCAACGAGCAAAAAATCAGTTGGATTCATGGCAATCAGTATTAGATGAAACTCGCTCAGTCAATCAATCACCAGCGGGGTTATTGAAAATTGGCGCGACACTGGCGGTTGGTTCTAAGTTTTTGGTGCATTACCTAGATGATTTTCTTGAGAAATATCCAGACATCACGCTTCAATTAACGACAACGCTGCCAGGCCAATTGCCAGAGCTAAGCTTAGACCTGTTTATTAGCCGGGAATTAGAGCAACTGAACTCTCTGAGTTTCAAAGCCACTGCGCTTTTCGAACATAAAGCCCAGTTTTACGCTGCGCCTAGTTACCTAAAAAAATACGGCACCCCACAATGCGTTGAGGATCTGACAGAGCATAATGTCCTGATTTGGGGTGAAAAGCCCTCACGAGAAATCAAAACCAATCGAGGTAAACGTATCAGCTTGTCCGGTAACTTTGCCACGACCAACCCAGAAGCGCTGTTTCATGGTGCCAAAAGAGGCATGGGTATTCTGATGACGAATAACGTCATGATCAAAGATGATCTCAAATCCGGCGCGTTAGTGCCTATCTTGCCCGATATCACAGCGGATAAAGCCATTGTATATGCCTACTATCCAAAGCTGGATTATCAGCATACCCGAACTAAGCTGTTCCTCGATTATCTCAAATCGCGATTAGAAGAGGAGAAGCGTGCTTAGCTTGAATTTCTAGCGCTATATATCGATGAGGTTCAAGCATAAAAACATGAAAATAATGATTTGTTCGTTCACAAAATTTGAAAAATTCGCCTTAGTAACCGATAGTTTATTTGATGCATATCAAATAATAATTCTTCGTGTCTCACACGATATGGTAATCACAACGCTAGGTGAAATGCTCAATGGGTCAGGTACAAATCAGTTTCCACAAACTTGATGAAATATTGAAGCTAAATGGCACGGCTCAGCTAAACCGAGTCACGTTAGATATTCATCAACAATTGCAGAGCCATTGCACTTGCGTTGTAGAAGTTGCGCATCTTCAGCATTCGGCTCATACCATCTCCTTCGCTAGCAATGGAAAAATTACAGACAATCTAAGCTACCACCTTTCAGGCACACCCTGTGAAAAAGTGGCAAAAGACATTGGCGAACATATTTTCTATCAGGACCAGGTTTACAAACGCTTTCCAGAAGATCAGATGTTTCAAGAGGATGGCATTCAAGCTTACATTGGCCTGCCATTGAAGACACAAAATGGCGAGGTTCTGGGAATTTTATTGTCTACCTTTACCCGAAGCATCCACGCTAAGGAAGCGCAAGATATCCTCGACTTCCACCGCTTTTATGCCAATGTCATTATTCACAGCTTACGTGAAAAGTGGGTTAGTGAACGTTCAGATAAGCTTCTTAATCAGCTTAGCTATGAAGTATCGCATGATAATCTAACTGGACTGCTCAACCGTAGCTGTTTAGCTGATACCTTGGAGACATTAACGCAACAGGCCACTCGTCCATTCAGTTTGGCTTATCTAGACATCGATAACTTCAAATCGATCAATGATATCAACGGAAACTATATCGGCGACCAAATTATTAAGTTTACGGCAAACGCCATTCAACAGAGCTTGTCATCGCCAAACAACGCTTTTCGTGTCGCTGGAGATGAATTCGCTTTCATTACTTACGACGAAGATCCTGTCGCCGTGTGTCAGGAAGTACTCGACAAAATTGAAAGCGGCTACAGCGACAAATCTAACCGAATTTCTTTCACTGTTAGTATTGGTATCGCGCGCGCACCAGTACATATGTTGAACAGCGATGAGCTAATTTTGAATGCCAGTCTCGCTCTCAAAGACTGTAAAAAACATCGCGATACACGAATTCAGCATTACGACACACACCTTAGCGCCCTTTATCACCGTAGAACGCAGCTTATTGAAGCTATGCGCATTCAACTTAGCGCTGACATGCATGATAGCGAAGAGTTGTATGTCGTTGTTCAGCCAATCGTAGATATCACAAGCGATCGCTGGAATTACTTTGAAATCCTAGCCCGCTGGAACAGCAATGTTTACGGAAACATCTCCCCTGCGGAATTCATTGAAGCTGCCGAACAATCAGGCCTGATTATCGAGTTGGGTGAACGTATTATTGAACTCGCATGTATCGCAAAACAAGAGCTAGAAGCCAACTTAGGATACAAAGTCAAACTCTCTATCAATTGCTCTGCGTATGAGCTGGTCGACTCTAACCGCTATATTAACCACCTAACTAACATGGTTGAAAAGTATCAGCATGAAGCAAAAGACTTTGTTATAGAGCTCACCGAGACCGTTTTACTCTCGCAAAGTGGCCGTGAACAAATGGTACTTAACTCATTGCGGTACTTAGGTTTTAAGGTCGCGTTGGATGATTTTGGTACGGGCTACTCAAGCCTGAACTATATACACAATTATCCGATTGATAGCATTAAAATCGATGCAACCTTCGTTCAAAACATGCTCTCAAATACAACCTCTGAACAAGTGGTGTTTTTGATAGCGCAATTAGCAGAACTGCTTGATGTGGATTTGATTGCCGAAGGCGTAGAAGACGATAGAGCATTACAAAAATTAATTGAAATGGGCTGCCACTACATTCAAGGCTATTTCTACTCTCGCCCACACAGTGTTGATGAAATCGTACACCTGATAAATGAACGTGAAGTGCGGAGCGCCTAAGAGCTCTAAACAAGCGATGGTCATGGAATGTAAATCTAGTTAATGCACAAAGTAAAAGAGACCAAGCTATGCTTAGTCTCTTTTTATTTTTTGAGCGAAGTACTTTGTTACAGCACTGCTTTCTCTTTATCGCGTAATAGCTTATCCATTTCATCTCTGTTCGCGACAAAGGTTGCCATCTCTTTCTTAGGAACAGAGCTCGCCATTGGGATGTTTGCTCGCATAGCGTTAACTGGACGGCCGTATTCAATCAATTCATAGTGAAGGTGTGGCCCTGTCACTCGACCTGTTTTGCCGGAAAGACCGATACGCTGGCCTCGAGAAACCTTTTGCCCTTTCTTCACCAGAATCTTACTTAGGTGTAAGTAACGGGTTTTGTATTTGCTGCCGTGCTCAACAACCACGTAGTTACCCGCATAAGGGTGTTTACGAGTCATGATTACTGTACCATCACCAGTAGAAACGACTGGAGTACCGGTTGGTACGGCAAAGTCAGTACCGTTGTGCGGCGCGACACGCCCCGTTACTGGATGTAAACGATTAGGATTGAAGCCAGAACTGATACGCCAACGGCTACTTACAGGATAACGCTGGAATGCGCGCTGCAAGCTCTCGCCTTTAGCATTGTAGAATTGACCATCGGTATGAAGGTAAGCTGTGATTTCACGTCCGCGATTGTAAATCTTAATCGCCTCAATTTCGTTCTTGCCCGTTGGTATACCATTGATGCTTTGCGAACGACGAACGACTTCAAATCGATCACCTGCACGAAGATCACGCCCAAAGTTGAGCTGCTCTTTGAGTAAGCTCACAACTTGACTCACTTCTGCCGACGTTAGACCTAATCGACTTGCAGAAGAAGAGAAACTGCCTTGAATAACACCAACCAATGGTTCTTGGCGCCACACGCCAGGAATCGAGATATCGGTAAAGTCATAGCTACCATCACTATTTAGTTGGTAGACCACTTTATCTGCAATAGAAAATTGCAGTTCCATTTTCTCTAACTCGCCTGTCGCATCATCACGCCAAAAGCGGAGCGTGTTGCCCGGCTTTAGTGTATCAAGTGCAAGGTAGTTCAAATCCGTTTCCATTACTTTCATTAACGAGCTGTAACCGAAACCGAGCTGGCTAAAAATAGTGCTTAGGTTGTCACCTGCTTGGATTTGATATTCGAAGTTCGGGGGAGTGACAACTTCGGCAGTTGTCGCATCAAGAATTTTTTCAACGACCTGAGATTCAGGCAGGTTCAATGCGATGGTTTTGGTTAAAGATGACTCTTTGAGAGAGTGAGAAACACCAATCGCAACTAAAACTGGCAAGGAGTATAACAGCAGCGCTCTACGACTTGTCAGATTCGGCAACCGTCTTGTAATTTCATTTGTAGACACGGGAATTACTATCTCCTTTCAAACAAGGCTCATAGCTTATGCATTCCCGTATAAGAAATCACTATGAAATTTCGAGATCTAGCGCAGAAAACACTGAATTTTTACAGAACTCAAAAAAAATTCATCACTGTTGCATATGTAAGTTATTCCCTACACGCTTTAATGTGGATGAATTTAATTGATTTGGCGTATCTGCCATTGCTTGATCGTCACCATGCGCTAAATATGAAAGCGCGATAATGGCATCACTTTCCCATGTAATTTGGGTAAATTTAACGCGGTCACCGACAAAAATACTGTCTAAAAGGACAACTCGGCTCGGCACGGGGTCAAACTTAAACAAGCCAACATAGTTAAACGAACCGCTACCTTGTGTCGTTACAATCATCGGTGCAGTAATCCATGAAACACCCTCAATTTCACGCTGACTAATAAACGCAGTTGGAACAAGTACCTGACCTTTTGTCGCACCTGCATCATAATCGCCTATCAAATAGCCGTTTTCTTTATCCCACTCATCAAGAAAAGTGACCGCTCCCTGCTCTGGTACTTGAATCGTCCATGGGTTGCGTGAAGTAATTCCCAGCGTCTCTTGCACAATAACATTGGTTTCTACTTCCGTTTGAGGAAACTTAGCCATGATCTCTTCATCAGACAAACTAAAGCGATAAACACCCGCGATCACAACCACGACCAATAATACGATCGGAATAAGAAGAATAAGTGGTATCGGCAGGATTCTTTTGTGAGCCATGAAGACTTCCTTGTTTAAAGGTATAAATGAAAAAGCGAGTATAGCATTGTATACCCAAATGATTTCATCCCTTCAGTGTTTCAAAATTAAACTAAACTGACTGTATCCAAATGATTTTCAAGCCCAGAGTTCATAACTTGCCACTGACACTGCTCTCAGTGTTCCAAATTCATTGGTGTATTGGGAAGAATAGGTAATCACGATGACAACAACCATTCATACATGCGAATGCGCTTACGGTTTAGTTGAGCTCCGTTGTAAGGGAGAACCCATCCGTACATCTGTCTGCCATTGTTTTGAATGCCAAAAGCGGACAGGCAGTGTGTTTGGGGTACAGGCTCGCTTTGATAAAGAGCACGTAACCTTAAACGGTGAAGTCACCTGCTATACCCGAATGGGGGATGATGGCAGCGAGGTTCAGTATGAGTTTTGCCCTTCTTGCGGCACGACAATGCGCTTATTGGTCTCTACATTTCCTGAAATCATGATCATTCCCGTCGGTCTTTTTACTGATAAAGAGTTCCACCAACCAACGGTTTCCATCTATGAGCAGAGGAAACATGGATGGGTGAGTTTCGAATGTACAATGGAACACATCAGGTAGGGGAAATCCCCCTCTATGTCGTTATCACGGTCAACGCAAAAGCTCTATAAATGAGATTTTTTTGAGAATGATCAACCGAGTTTTACTGTAAGGGGTTTCGTAACGCGGTGTGAGCGTTATAATCGGCTCCTAACATTTGGTGGGGTTTTATTGTGATTTCCAGACTTCCTCGTTGGGTGGAATATGGCGCGTTTCTACTTGCCCTTCTCGCGGGCTGCGTCAATGCCGTTGGTCTTCTCGGCTTTCAACATCAAGCGATAACACATCTTTCGGGAACCGTAACTCAGCTAGGGAACAGCTTGCTAACAGGTGTGGATAGCTCCATTCACCTGCTCTTCATCGTATTTAGCTTTTTGATCGGTGCTGCCTTTAGCGGCTTTTTTATTGAGAGCAGTGCGTTAAAACTAGGGCGAAGATATGGTGTTGCACTGTGCATAGAAGGGAGCTTGCTCCTACTCAGTTTGGGCTTTTTGGTGCAAGGGGATTTGTACGGCCAATATCTAGCGTCAGCAGCGTGTGGATTACAAAACGCAATGATCACTACATTCAGCGGCGCAGTAGTCAGAACCACACATATGACTGGGATCATCACCGATCTGGGGATTATGATTGGAGAAAGCTTAAGAGGTCGTCAATTTGATCGACGTAAAGCAAAGCTATTCCTATTCATTTTCTTCGGATTCTTGCTTGGCGGTGTCGCAGGAGCCGCACTATTCGTGGTGTATGGATTATATACGCTCGTTTTCCCTGCAATATTGGCTTTCGCTACGGCTCTGATCTACTGGAGTTACCTTTACGTGCTTAGTCGCCAACAAAAAGCATAAAATTTCGAACCGATTGAGGCCGAATGCTTCAATCGGTTGTAGCTCAACTCTCTCACCGCTGCACTTCATAATAAACGTTTTATCGTGTTGTAACGCAGCTAAAAAACCTTATAACAGCTAGGGCTAACAGGGCTTCCGGCAAAAAGTTAGTTAGATCAAAGTCACATTTGTTTACCGTTTTATTATTCCAGTCACAATGCGCCCCATAATTCTCTGCGCTGCCCGCGCTCCGTGCTACAATTTTCTAACACAAGCAACATATTCGTATACACTTATACGTTATTTGACCAATTACCCGATAAATCGGCTGAATAACTAGATGTATTTAATGAATAGTATTGCAATGGATGCAGTTTGCGGGTACCCTCCGCAAAACTGTGATTAAATACGGATGTTTAGTGAATATTTATGTCATGGAAATGGCAAGTATTGACTAGTAGTAACACGAGACAACTATGCATAATACCACTAATGCTACTGAAGCTCCTAAGGGCAACTTTTGGATGTTTTTCATCCCTTCCCTTATCGGTCTTCTACTCTTTATGGCTCCGATCTCATACGATGGCGGCCTAACTATCCCTGTTGCGGTTATGGCAAAAGTCATCCCAGCAGTATTAGGCGATACCTTGATCGCTATCGTCACCAGTATCATCGCTTTCATGGCAGTCGCTTCTGTTCTTTGCAAAATTTTCAAGCCTGCAGCGATTTTACGTAATGGATTTTTAAACGGTCTTTTCAATCCATCGCCACTTTGGCTTGTTGTTCGCTTAATCGGCGGTGCAGCCGTATTAATGACATTCTTCCAAGTGGGTCCAAAAGCGATTTGGGAAGAAAACACAGGTGGCCTTGTTCTTACCGGTCTTCTACCAACTTTGTTTGCGGTGTTCATTTTTGCGGGCCTACTCCTTCCGCTTCTTCTGAACTTTGGTCTTCTTGAGCTGTTTGGCGCATTACTGAGTAAAATAATGCGCCCGGTATTCAACCTGCCTGGACGTAGCGCAATTGACTGTATGGCGTCTTGGTTAGGCGACGGCAGTGTTGGTATCTTGCTAACCAGCAAACAGTACGAAAATAAGTTCTATACTCAGCGTGAAGCCGCTGTTGTCGGGACAACGTTCTCAGCAGTATCGATCACGTTTAGCTTAGTGGTTATCGCTCAGGTACAGTTAGAGCATCTGTTCCTACCTTTCTACGGCGCAATCTGTTTAGCAGGTATTGTCGCTGCGGTTATCATTCCTCGCTTACCGCCGCTAAGCCTGAAGAAAGATCGCTACATTGATGGCAGCAACCCAGATAAAGATGCTGACGCCGTACCAGAAGGCCACACCACATTCTCATGGGGTATGGATCTAGCACTTAAGCGTGCGGGTCAGGTAACATCTGTTCAGTCGGTATTTAAAGAAGGCGTACATAACGCAATCGACATGGTGTTTGGTGTACTGCCTGTGGTTATGGGTCTGGGTACCGTGGCATTAGTGATTGCAGAGTACACTCCTGTATTTGAAATTCTAGGTCAGCCATTCATTCCATACCTAGAGCTACTGCAAATTCCAGAAGCTGTCGCCGCATCACAGACTATTGTTGTTGGCTTTGCGGATATGTTTATCCCGGCAATTTTAGCGGCATCAATTGATAATGAAATGACACGTTTTGTTATTGCAGCAATGTCAGTAACTCAGCTTATCTACATGTCAGAAGTTGGCGCCCTACTACTAGGCAGCAAAATTCCAGTAAACATTGTAGAACTGTTCGTTATTTTCATTCTGCGTACGCTAATCACATTACCTGTGATTGCTGGTGTTGCTCATCTGATTTTCTAAAATCAAAGCATCAATCAACAAAGGCTCCGCATTGTCGGGGCCTTTTTTATGTCTAAAACTCTATCTACAGCTCTATTCAGATCACTTAATTAGCAAACGCTCATAACTTACAACGAACAGCTCCAATCACGCCCCCTTTTACGACAGTTAAGTCGCTCTCATCTCACCAATAACGCCAACCTGAAACACTATGCTTTACGCAATTATTTTCATTATGACGCTTTCATTAACAGAGCGCACAAATCTGATCAAACTCACGGTTTTTGTCGTAACTTACCGTTTTGTTTAAATTTGGTTAAAAAGGACAACAAATAGACTCATGTTTTTGACAACGATGTCGATAAAAAAGATAACCAAACACAATAGGTTTCTCTTGATGCCGAATTCGCCCGTTTAAAAAGAGGTGAAAGCATAGTGAAGCCAACCGGGAGAATCAGAGGAAAGCTCATGAAATTTAGACATAAGGTTGTCACTGCCTCGTCATTTTTGCTGCTAATTACCGTGTCACTACTGTCGACGCAACAAGTTATGACGATCCGCTCCCAAACGCAGGAGCACATTGACTCGAGTGTGAACGAGATATTGACCAGTGTTGGCAATACCGTGCAATCAGAAATGAATGCTAAAAAGGATCTCGCTCGTTCTATTACTGAAGTTATCGAACTTAATCCAAGTTCACACAACTACGTTCAGAACATTCTTGAGCGACCAACACCAAAAGCCAGCTTTCTTGCGATTGGCTTTGGTTATGAAAGCAATGGCTTCGTGATTGAAAATGACGACGGCTGGGAAGCAGGACCAGACTACGATCCGCGTCAACGTCCTTGGTTCATCGCAGCTAAAAACAAAGGCGATTTGGTCGTAACAGACCCATACGTCGATGCGTCTTCAAAAAACGTCATCATCTCTGTTGGCACACCAGTAAAAGAAAACGGCCAGTTCTTAGCTGGTATGTTTTATGACCTTGAGCTAACTACCCTTTCTGACCTCGTCAACCAAGTGAATCTGTTTGACGCTGGTTACTTATTTTTGGTCACCGCTGATGGAACAACCATTGCTCACCCTCAAAGCAAATACAACGGTGAAAAAGTTGGTAGCTACCTACCACAAGTTGATCTTACACAATCAACGCAACACATTGAGATCGATGGCGATCGTTATATGATTAACTTGACTCACATCCCGGGCGAGAACTGGTACGTGGGTTCAGTTATTGATGAAGCTATCGCCTACTCTGCCGTAGGAGAGCTTCGCAACAGCGCTATTATTTATTCAATCATTGCCGTGATTGCTTCTATTATTGCACTGACTCTGCTCATTCGCACACTCATGCGTCCGCTGGACACTTTAAACAACGCGATTAAAGGTGTTGCGTCAGGGAAAGGCGATCTTACACAGCGCCTTGAAACGGATACTGACCAAGAATTCTCAGAGCTTGCTACAAACTTCAATACGTTCATGGAAAACTTGCAACAGCAAATTATTGAGTCGAAGAGTATTTCTGATCAAATTTTGAATGGCACTCAAATCACCGCTGAGGGTGCAAAAGATTCGGCTGGTGCTATTCAAACTCAGCTACAAGAGCTAGAACAATTAGCCACCGCGATGCACGAAATGTCTGTTACCGCGACTGAAGTTGCCAATAATGCGCAAGGCGCAGCAAGTGCAGCCAAAGAAGCTGATCAAGCAACGGTTGAGGGCTCTTCTGTGGTCGGTGAATCGACACAAACGATCAACATGCTTTCCGATAGCATTGACCTTGCTGTCGAAGAAGTGCAAGTGCTTGAATCTGCGACAGCTAACATCGAAACGATTCTAAAAGTCATCAACGATATTGCGGACCAAACGAACTTACTCGCGTTGAATGCCGCGATTGAGGCTGCACGTGCGGGAGAATCTGGCCGAGGCTTCGCCGTCGTTGCTGATGAAGTTCGTACACTGGCGCAACGAACTCAAGAATCAACAACAGAAATTCGTACTATGATTGAGCAGCTGCAATCTGGCGCATCATCTGTGGCAAATGCTATGCATCAAAGCAAGGGTAGCGCTGTAGAAGCCGTAGAAAAAGCAGACTTGGCAAACAACGCGCTACAACGTATTCGTGATGCGATTCAGCGTATTTCTGATATGAACTTACAAATCGCCTCAGCGGCGGAAGAACAAAGCTTAGTTGCGGAGGAGATCAACAACAATACGGTGAATATTAAAGACCTATCGACTCAAGTCGCCGAATCTGCAAATCGAACTAACGATGCTATGCAGGCACAACAAGAAGATGTGCATAAACAAGATCAAATATTAAACCGATTTACAGTCTAGTCTTCGCCTAAACAAAAACAGCGAGCCAATGCTCGCTGTTTTTGTTTTTAGACCTCTATCGCAGTGGTATCTAGACTTGGAGCGCCTAGTTTTTAGTGTTGTCGCCACTCGGCTCAAAACTGTTATCACGCTTGCTATGCTGCCTTTCCCACTCTAATTGAATTCAACATGGATATAGCGGTCATTGGAGCGACGATAATAACGATCATCCACTTTTAAATAGGTGAAATCTCCAATCTTTATGTAGGTACTATTACGAGGAATTCGGTCGTGGTAGTAGTAACTGCGTCTTGGTCGTCGAGACTCCACATAAATAACGTCACGATGTTTATACTTATGTTTATGCTTGTGCTTGCGTTTATGATGATGGTGATGCTCATGATGGTGATCATATCGATGACCATGCCTATGTTTCGGGTCAGCCATCACTTCTGTACTGAACACACCTAAAGACAATATAACGCCAACCATGGCAAAAGATAATTGCTTTGACACAACAGAGCCTCTTATTCATATCAACATCGATATAATAGAAGGGTGAATCACTGTACATGTCAGCCTTTCGCCAAGGAGTTTTACTACAAGGTCAAAGCTTATCGTGATTATCAGAGAAAGGTAAAGTATCACTGATATTGATAACTTTTTAAGTCCTCTGTGTTTGGGTTATAAACACAAAAAAGCCGCCCCTTATACAACGGGCGGCTCAGTTTTTAAATAAGCTAGCGTGATTTTATACTGCTTGGGCAAACAGCAAGAAACAGCCGAATAGGAAGATCATGCTCATTCCCATTACGCCGCCACCAGCTTCATAAATACTGTCATCTTCTACTGGCACTCGACGCACTTTCATTGTCATTGATAATGGGACAAAGACCGCGAGAAACACAAGAATAATCCCCGCGTAGCTAAGAATAGCCAAGAAGTGTTCTGGCGCAAATACAGCACCTAGTAGTGGTAGCACAAAAGTAGTAACAAAAATCACTGGCTTACTTGCTTTCAGTAGGTCTGCATTTTGATCGTATAGCGCCATTGCCACACCTAAGAACGACGTTAGCAGTGCTAACCCAGTGAACATGGATAGGACAAACTCCAAACCCTCGTATTGCTGACCTAATACCGAGATCAACTCCGTTACGTTGGAGTATTGAACAAGCTCATGAGGTGGTAGGTTACCGACAACTGCTAACAACCATAATAAGTAACAAACAAGCGGAATAGTTGAACCCACGATAATCATATTACGCAGTTGAGTTTTGCTCGCTTCTTTGTTGTAAGTTACAAGCGATGGGATCACGACCATAAAACCGAAACTGGTGAAAAGCACCGAGCTTGTCTTAATTAGCGCCATCTTATCGTCACTCACGACTTCATCAAGTCCCTCAAACGAGACGCTTGGTGCAAGCGCAAAAAGTGTCAGAATCAGCGCCACGATCATGCCTAGGAACAAACCGCGATTAAGCTTATCTACAACCCCTGTGCCTGCCGAAACAATGATACCGACTAAAAGAGTAAAACCGACTTGGCTTGCGATCGTAGATGGTGGCAGCCCAATTGAGGCTGTTACTTTTTGTACGAGATCACCCGCACCAATGATATAAGCCATCAATAGACAAACTAACAGGGCGTAAAGCAAGCTGTTGGTTACCAACTGGCCACCTTTACCTAGCGTTTCGCGAGCAATTGCATTCATGCTCACGCCGCCGCCTACTTTGCAACTGGCCTCAAGAAGGAGCAGCGCAGCGTAAGTCGTCCCAGCCCAGATGAATAACATAAGAAGAGTGCCCCAAAGGAGGCCAAATTGAGCAAGCACCATTGGTATAGCAAGCATACCAGCGCCAAGAGCAGTACCTGCAACAATCAGGGAGCTGCCGACAAGTTTTAGGTTCACGGTTAATACCTCTAAATTCAATCCGTTTATTTCTCGCCAGTTGTGCTACATCCAAAGCACACCCAACAAAACGCTCTACTCAGCCAAAATTTGGTTACAAGAACTCTATGTTACAAGAGCCCTGTATGGCTAAGAAAGCATGCAGCAAAAGGTGGTTAATTCAATTGCACATGAACACTTGAGAGTCGTTTTGGGCGATGTCATCGTTGATGAAATGCGCACAACTTTGGGTTCGAAGCAAAATTGTTCATCTTAATTCATCAACGCCATTCGTTATGAATGGATTTGGTTCGAAAAGATTGTAAGGCATAAGCAGGACGATTGAAAAGCAAAAGGTCAATCTTATAGCGATATATTTTAACAACTCTCCTCATTCACCTAAGATGTGTCGTTATTTTCATCACTAATCAGTCTTTTATCGCCTAATGAGAGTAAGAACGTGCTCAACCGCTCAATTCTGGATAGGTGTACAAATTAGTTTACAGTTCAAGTGCAGGTGTTAGATTCCAGGGGCGTAGCCTAGATCGGACAATATCGTTATTATTCGCTGCGTACCGACACTGTTCGGTTCACATACCTCTAAACACTGATTTACGGTTCGAAACTATAGGTAAATGAGTGTCCGAATGCTGGGTGTGGTTCCCCAGCATTTGCATCCTTTCTTTTTGGTGTTATCCAAACTGTCTAAATCTAAGCTAGCTTGCCCATTCTATTAATAGGCTTTATCTAACGCTCCGATGATATAAGTTAATGCTGAAACGCCCATATCCGCGACCTGTTTCTCAGTCACACTCATATTTTCATACGCAATCTGCAACTCTACCTCACCTATCGATTCTTTATGAAGATAAAGCTCTTTGTAGTTCATCAACCTCTGTTGAGACTGTCGAGTCAGAGCGACAACATTTTCTTTAGTGACACGATGCTGCTCATCAAGCTCGCTAAATAATTGATCTAAAATGCGTTGCATTTTGCGAATTGAGGATTTCGTCTCGATTGATTTGTATGATTGATACTTTTCCATTGAGTTTATAACTGACTAAAATATGTACATTTTTATTAGGTAGCTATTCTTATACTGATTGCAAAACAGGTAAATATGAGATGGTTAAACTGGTCCACTTCTTGCTTTATTTAGGTCAAAACTGTCCTTTCAGGAGAGCACATGCAGGTCGACCCTATTATTGAAGCACTGATTGCGAGAAGAAAAGCGAGTGGCCTCTCCCGTGAACAAATGGCAAACATCGCAGGGATGAGCGTGAAAACGTATCAACGGATAGAGCGTGGAGAATCCGACCTGAAACTTTCCCAATATCGCTCCATACTACGCTCTCTGCATTTGACCGATCTCGACATCGCATTGGATATAAGAGGCGTTCAACACGTAAAAGCGGATGATCTAATGGCCGTTGCACGCTTGCTGTCTCCTGAAGCTCAGTCCCTACTTGTTCGCCTGTTATCGCTCGTTATTGAACAGCGGAACACAAAAAGCGGCTCATAACCTTATGACTGATTAAGAGCAATAAAATTCCCGCTCGTCCTATAATATTCTCGAATTATGGCCTTCGTTCCCTTTTTCATTGATTCTTCTTTTCACGCTTTAAATCACAGTCGCGTTGTTTGTTCTACGCCTCCCCAAAACGAATAAAACCCGCAGCTTGGCGGGTTTTAGGGCTGTATAAGAAAATACTTCATTTAATGTGTTTGGGATTTTACTTAGTAAAAATCCTTAAACTCTGAAATCCTCGCCTTACCTCTCAGCAATAAGAAGTTCAAGAATCGGCTCGTCGACGTAGTGAGTATCTTCTCTTCTTCTACACCGTGTTTTTCCAGCAAAGCAATCGCCAAATCTAACTTAGAGATCTCTTCACAGAAGTGCGCATCAGATCCGGTACTGAAGTAAACGCCAATCTCTTTGCCCAGCTCGACAATGCGATCACAACGGGAATCACTACCCTTACGGCTTTTGCCTGTCAAAGATGTATTGTTAACTTCAACCGCAACATTGTGCTCTTTCGCGCAGCGCAGCACCTGTTCCATATCGAATGGGTAATTTGGGTTACCTAAGTGACCAAGAACATCCACTCTGCCGCTTTTAATCGCATTTATTAGAGCGGCAGTATGCTCAGCTTCGGTTGCGGGCTTGAATACGGGTTCATGGAAACTCGCAATCACCCAGTCAAGATGTTGGTCAGAAGACGATGGTAAGTCTATCTCCCCTTTCACATTCAGCGTGTTGGCTTCGACACCACGGAGAATACCTACATCGTGTAAAAAGCGGGGCAAAATTCTTTGATTATTGAAATGCCAGTAGTGAGGGGCTCCTGGCATTTCGGGAGCATGATCGGTGGTACAAAGAAGTTTTAGCCCCTTATTCTTCGCTGCCAATGCGTTCTCTAAAATGGTGCTGTAGGCATGTCCACTGGCAATAGTATGGGTGTGGCTATCAACGACGATATCCATGGTGACCTCCTAAGTTGTGGACGAATTATCGAATTTCGAACGAACCGTTTTGATTCAGAAACAGCGTGAGATCCGCTGGAATCGAGTGATTTAAAACCTTATCTACATTTACGGCATCTGAGTTCAAATAAAACTCCAATGCAGCTTCTGGCTCTGTACCACCACGAATCTTACGATTGACTAAACGCTCTTGTAGAAACTCAGGCTGTGTATCTACAAAGACGGTAAAATCGGCCAAACGATGCAGTTCATTCCACACCGGTTCATTAAGCAGTAACCAATTCCCCTCAACGACAACCACATTCCGATTTACCAAAATGGCGTCGTCGACTGGATCATGCAAATTGCGGTCGTAGTATGGCCATTTTGTATCTTTCATTTTGAGCTGTTTGAGCTTGTCGATAAGCTCCGTCAGATTAAATGTTTGATAGGACCCCTTAATACTGCGCAGAGGCACGAGCTCGCCATCTCGTTCAATCGTATTGTTGTCGAGGATCTCATTTGGATAGTGGAAACCATCAAACGGCAGCACTTGTAAAGGCTCTTGGCTTTCATCATGTTCAGAGAGATGTTCCCAGAACGCAGCAAGGGTTGACTTACCGCTACCCGGAGGGGCACACAAGAACACCACAATGCGTTCCTGCTTCTCATGATAAAGACGGGTAAATTTTTCGATAAGAGGTTGATGGATTCGCTTTACGTCGGCATCAGGAAAGGTAGCTTCGGTTTCAAAACCACTGACGTTTAAATTCACTTTCATGGTGAACCCTTATTGATTGATCTCCCCTTCGATTCTTTCTATCAACATTTCACATGACAGCTTCAACACTGTTTTGATGAGAGATTCGTATCTCATTTGCGAAAAGGACTCAAACGAAGAGAACTTAAGCTGATTGATCGACTCAAGATAAAAGCTGTCTTGCTGAGAAGAGAGTACCGCTTGGTTTTTGATGAAGTCGTAAATCACGTCATCCGCAAATTCGACTTTCTCCGGTTGGCTAATCGCGTACTCCAAGACCTGATCGTACAATCCGATATCGGCGTAAGTTTCCAAAGAGATTTTGCCCATCGCAAACATCAGCTTCGATACCACATCGGTCGTCACCAACGGACCATCTTCTTTCAATAGAGGATCCACAGCATACTCCTTCACTAGATCGTCTTGGACGAACACGCTCGGAAGTAATGCTTTTAACTTGAGGTTAATTATTTTGTTAGAAACCTGAAGAAACGCAGTGGCATTTTCACACTCGTCCAGTTTCTCCAGTAATTCATCTTCACGTGACAACGTATTATGACCTCTCCATTATGTGGCAGCGCAAAGGCTACCACACAAATTCGTTGCAACTAAACCGTTAAGCTCACGTCATAAAACTCAAGTAACGCTTTTTCTGCATGCGCGTTCCACACATAGTTGTTCGCGCACAAAATCGCATCGAGTTCCGCAAAGAACGGGTCTTGATCTGCCAGCGATAAAAAGTCATCAATCGCCGTCAATTGCAGGTCAATATGTGGGTAAATCAACTTCTTACCGCCCGGAATATCCAACTGATTCAGAATCGTATGGGGTGCAGCTTGTAAGCCACCAACATGGGTTATCATGAAAGATGGGTTGATCTTGCCTTGTGAGGAAAGCTCAATAGATTCCACCATGTCACCCTTTGAACCACCGGACGTCCCTACAATATGGGTTGATTCGTAATGCACGTTGTAGAAGTTAAACGGCACTTTGAAATTCTTATCCGTTGGGCCAGCAAAGAAGTTGAGGCAGCCATCATTGCCAAGTAGCTCATCGGCTTGTTCTAGCACTTGAGCAACAGCCGCGTAGACCATTACATCGTCATAACCATTGCCACCGTTGAGTGCTTTGAGATACGCGACCGGATCGTCGATTTTAGCGGTATTCACGTAGTGCAGTTCTACGCCCTGCTCTTTGGCTTTTGCAATGGGAATGAGGCTTTCAGCTCGGTCTAAACGCGCGGCGTCGATGTCCGTCACCACGATCAGTTTTGGCTTTACAGGGCCGTTGATCGCATAGTCAATCGCACCAATGCCCATTGGGCCAGCACACGCCAAAAGCGCTAACGCACCACCTTCTTTAATGCCCATATCGTGCTCGTACACGTATTGCGTGGTGTGGTAGCTCGCATGGTACGCACCGATAATGCAAGACATTGGCTCAGCCAGCGACGCATCAGCAAAGTAATCGCCGTGGTAAGGCAGCACGCAGCCTAGGTCGATAGCGATTTTAGGAATAATGGAATACGTCGCGTTACCGCCAAATGTCTCATAGCTGTAGCCCGCCGAGTAGCCTGTTGGCAAGCCCATGGCAGGTTGCAAAACAAAGTAGTCACCAGCTTTGAATTGATCTTTTAGATTCTCACCGACTTCAACAATCACACCTGCGTATTCATGACCTGTCATTACTGGCACTTCGTCAATGTTTTCAGGAACGCGTTTGTGTTTGCTACCTAACAATGCTGCTTTGTAAGTGGATAGACAAATGCTGTTTGAAATGTTTTTAACCAGAAGTTCGTCGGCTGAAATGTTTGGTAAATCAAAGGTTCTTAATTGAACGTTTTTCTCACCACAGATAACCGCTGCCGTTGTTTGTACCATGATTTCTCTCCTAATTGGGGCGATACCTGCCGCCCCAAACTGCATTGTTAGGCTGGTTGCTCAGTCGCGACCGCTTGTTGCTTAATCTTGTCCATCAGCTCGTCAAGCGCTGGATCGTTGAGGAAGTTCTTGATCGTTACGACTGGTAAACCTGTCGCGTTGACTGCGCGGCTTTCTAAGCTCTCATGTGTCACGACGATATCGGCTTCACTCGGGACTTTCTCGATGGCGAAGTTCTTCACTTCAATCTCTATCCCAGCTTGTACTAGCTTGCGTTTGAAGGTCGATGCGCCCATTGCACTAGAGCCCATACCCGCATCACATGCGAATGCGACAAATGAAATTGGTTTGCTTAGTTCTTGCGTCGTCGCAGCTGCAACTGGCTTAACTGCGCCTTCCGCTTTCATCTCTTTCATGTCAGAAACTGATTTCTCAAACTCGCTTTCTTTTTCTTCTGATTTGCTCACTTTCAGAATCGCACTTGCTACCAAGAAAGAGACAATCGTTGCACTTGTCACACCTGCGATGGTCGCAATGAAGCTACCTTTCGGAGTAAGAGCAAGGTAAGAGAAGATAGAGCCTGGACTTGGCCCCGCGACCAAACCAGCATCGAATAGGTTGAAGGTTGCGATACCTGTCGCCGCACCAGCAATCATTGCCACAATCATGATTGGTTTCATGAGTACATATGGGAAGTACAACTCATGAATACCACCAAAGAAGTGAATGATGATGGCACTTGGCGCAGAACGTTTAGACAAACCCTGGCCAAACTTCGCGTAGGCCAGCAGCATACCAAGACCAGGGCCTGGGTTAGACGCCACCATAAAGAAGATGGACTTGCCCGTTTCTGCGGCCGCTTGCAGGCCTAGTGGGTAGTATATGCCTTGGTCAATGGCATTGTTGAGGAACAGCACTTTTGCTGGTTCGTTAATGATCGCTAATAAAGGCAGGAAACCCGTTGCAACCAACGCTTCGATGCCTGATTTCACAAACAAGTTTGCTGCGGTGACCGAAGGGCCAACAATCTCGTAGGCGAACAAACACAACAACATACCGACGATACCCAGCGAGAAGTTGTTGACCACCATCTCAAAACCAGAAGGGATGCGGTGTTGAATACGTTTATCCACTTGCACCACAACCCAAGCGCTCAGTGGGCCCATGATCATTGCGCCAACAAACATTGGTATATCTGCCCCGACAATCACGCCCATCGTACCGATAGCCCCCGCTACCGCGCCGCGTTTTTCACCAACAATCTGACCACCGGTGTAACCAATCAAAAGTGGCAGCAAGTAAGTGATCATTGGCCCCACGAGTTCGCCAAAGGCTTCGTTTGGCATCCAGCCCGTAGGAATAAAGAGTGCAGTAATAAAGCCCCAAGCGATAAAGGCTCCGATATTTGGCAGCACCATGGCGGTCAAATGACCTCCGAAGGCTTGCACATTGGCTCGCATGTTTGCTTTCACGTTATGTTCCTTTTAGTATGCTTTTATTATGTCTAGCACTTGTTCTTTGGAAGAAGCTTGTGCCAGTTTTGCAATGTTCTCTTCATCCACAAACATCTCGCTCAACGCTTGAATCACCTCAATGTGGGTATCAGAGTCTTTCGCAGCTAAGGTAATAAGAATATTGGCAGGACCAAGATCCGATCCAAAATCAACAGGTGATGGGAAAATATGAATGCCTAAGCCTGTTTTTAAAACACCAGTTTCAGGTCGGGCATGAGGCATTGCCAATCCAGGGCATAACACATAGTAAGGACCGTTTTCTTCCGTTGAACGGATGATCGCATCAGCATAATGCTGGGAGACGTAACCTTTATTTTCTAGGTATTGAGTGGTCTTTTTAACCGCATCTTGCCATTGGTAAGCGCGATCATTAATTACATCTACTAGTTCGTGGTCGATTAACTCGTACAACATATTTAACCCTATCAACAGTTCGTCATCTGATGGGTTAATTATCAATAACAGAGTCCCAACCGCGCAACCAAGCTACTTTTGCGCTTCGAGTCACACTTTAAAGCCTGTCAATTTGTTTAAATGGACAGAGCTCAAAAATCCCACACGTAAAAAATCTACAAATTTTATTTGAGCAACAAGTCAATAGACGAATTTTGAATACAATCACCTTCTCGAAAATATTCTTAAAGTTACATTATTTAAATCAGATCACATTAGACCTATTGACTCGATATAATTCGTGATTAATTTCAAAGTTCATTTCGGGCCATTTCTTGATCACTCGCGCTCAAACGTAGATAAGCATCACACTTGTTGGCTAGAAAAAATAAAAACGTCACTGGCTTTCACCAAATTGCAGACACAAAAAAAACCGCCATTCAGGCGGTTTTGATCAGTCCGCAGACCAAACGGATCTTATGTCTGGCCATCCCCAGTTTGTGAGTGCGACATCTTCCAAGACCCCTTGAAAACGTAGCGTCTGAGTATGGTGAAACATCGGTGCAATCCAATATTCGCTAATCAATGTGGACGCAATCGGCTCTAACGCGCTCAGGTAATCTTCAAGCGGTGAGAATGCGCGGACATTTTCCATTTGAGCATCCAACCACGCCGCATTTTGCGCCCCTAAGGTGTGGTAAAGCACGGCATTGCTAAAGAAGTTGCTAAACGCAGACGCATGACGGTTATCGTCCAAGTTAATATTGGTGACAACCAGAGTCTCATCAAGCGTACCGTTTTTGGCTTTCTCGCTCAGTTCACGGTAGGAGTACATAACGATCTCGACTCGGCTGCCCGCATGTTTTAGACGCGAAGAAATCGCTCGTGCACACCGGCGTAGTGCCGTGTAATTGTACCCTGCGATGGTGATCAGCTTTGGCAACTTGACCGCATCTCCAAACGGGCGCAACACCGGTTTCCAGTTAGGCAATAAGTTATAAGCAGGTATGCTCCCAAATATAATGTTTTCATTACGCATCACGTCAGCTAGCAGTTCAGGTTGAATCAATTCACTGATGTATCGGCGCTGGGCCTGAGACAAAGCGTGCTTTGCATGATGGTTAAACAGTGCGAACAAACAACCGTCTTCCGTTCGACTGCGTTTACTCGCTGGTGATACTTCACTGTTTGGCGTCGACATATAGTGGCTGCACATGTCATCAGCAGAATCAGGTTCTGGTTGCAATGTGTTTGCGGCAAGCGATGGATTTTCCATCTGTTCATCGTTGACGATCCATATCGTCACAAAATCCGTTAATACTCGACACGCGTAATAGCCATCAAACGCCTGCAGTTTCAAACGGTTTTCACTGTGCTCAACGACGGAAAATGGACCACTCCCCACCACCAACTTGTTGTTAGCAACGTTCACCTGACTCACGGGCTGAATGCCATATTTCACGCCAGAAATAAGTCCAGCAAAACCCAAGTCAGGTCGGTTAAGCTTAAAAACAACCTTCAATGGATTAAGTGCCGTAATGTTGGCAACATGCGCCAGCTCTTTTTCGTAGTATTCCAAAGAGCTTAATTTGGCGAACAAACTGACAACCGTTTCAGCATCAATTGGGTTGCCATTATGAAAAGTCAGACCCGGACGAAGATAAAATGTCCATTCGTACAAGCTGTCATCATAACGCCAATGATGAGCCAGCTCTGGCTGCACCTGCCCGTTGTAATCGCTTGAAACCAAACAACAATAAATTTGGCGAAGCAAAAAACGTTCACTACTTCGCTGCAGTTGATGCGGAACCACACGCTCGAACATGCGTTTGTAGGTCAGCTGAATATTGAGCCGCCCCTCTTTTACCGATGCGCCCGACGTTGTTTTGAGGAGTCGCCCAAATGCAGCTTCATCTTCATCCAGAATCGACAGCGCTTTCTCGTACTTACCAAGCTTGATCCGCTCTAGTGCAAGGCTTTCTTTTAGCGCGCTGAGTTCAACATTTAACAACAATGTTGAACGTTGGTTCCGTCCCGGTTTTGGTCGCCAACTTAACCACGCTATCTCTTGCATCTGCGCCAGCAAACTGCGCGCATGACGAGGCGAAGTAAACAACAAATCGGCGATTTCTTGCAGCGTGGTTTTTGCTTCATTACCAACACCAAAAGAGAGCAAGCGTTGGTAATAACGAAATAAGTTGAGATCAGACACCGTACGTACCTTAACTCTAGGAGGCCATTGAATAGGCGTATTTTACTGAACTTGGCGGCAATAAAATAAGAAAACTTCCAAACACTTTGTTCCCCTTTTACTAACATTTCGTGTCTATATTGTAGGAAAACCCCACCAATTCGGTTTTATCAGGAATAAAGCGAAGAAATCTACTCTCTTTTTCGCCTCCCCTTTTTTCACCATACTGATTTAGCGAGCAGGAAATATAGAGAATTGCTCATGACCTAACCCCCAAGCAGAACTTAGCTCCTGATACCACACCCCCAATTCGTCGTATCTTTAAGTTCTGCTTTTTTACTGCCAACAGTTGCGCCTTAGAAAAAGCACACGTACACTTAATCGTAATTCGACGATTAACTATAAAGGTCTGCTCATGAGCAACAAATGCAGCGAAACATGCGAATTTGCTTTTGAAGCCACACAAAAACAACTGGATAAAGAGCAAGCACTCGCCGCTCAAGCAAAAGCGCTGTCTCATCCTGCTCGCTTACGCATTCTGCATATTCTTCACACTTTAGACACCATGGGCGGCTGCTTAAATAGCGATTTAGTCTCTGAGTTAGGTTTAGCGCAATCGACCGTATCAGAACACTTACGTATTCTAAAACAGGCAGGGTTTATCAGTGCAGAACCTAACCCGCCAAAGGTTTGTTACCGCATTCAACGTGAAAAACTGAACGCGTTTAACGCTCAATTTTCCGGTTTATTTAGCTAAGACACGTTGCGCGCTTTCCATGCGCGCAAAGATAAACTATAACCTTATATATCGCCTTTCGACGATAAACGAATAGAGACCACTATGACGACTGAAGTTTTAAATAGTGCCAGCGAAAAAATGAGCTTTCTTGACCGCTACTTAACGGTTTGGATCTTTGTCGCAATGGCCATCGGCGTGGGGATAGGCGCAGCCTACCCGCAAGTAGCAGAATGGAACGAAACAATGTCCGTTGGTAGTACGAACGTACCACTCGCCATTGGTTTGATTTTGATGATGTACCCACCACTCGCCAAGGTAAACTACGGTCTATTGGGAACGGTAACGAGAGATAAAAAAGCCATCACGCTGTCTCTGGTTATGAACTGGATCATCGGCCCAATCCTTATGTTCGTTCTTGCTTTAACCTTTCTTGGTGATCATCCAGGTTACATGGTCGGTATTATTTTGATTGGCCTTGCACGCTGCATCGCTATGGTTTTAGTGTGGAATGATATTGGCGGCGGCAAAAAAGAATATGGCGCGGCCTTGGTGGCATTAAATAGCGCATTTCAAATTCTGACTTACAGCGTTATGGCTTGGCTATTCATCACCGTACTTCCACCGTTCTTTGGCTATGAAGGTTTTGTGGTTGATATTTCCATGGGAGACATTGCGGAAAGCGTATTGATTTACTTAGGTATTCCGTTCCTCGCTGGTTTTCTCAGTCGTAAATGGTTAGTCGCTGCAAAGGGTGAGAAGTGGTACAACGATGTGTTTATTCCTCGAATTTCACCCATTACTTTGATCGCTTTGCTCGCCACCATCGTGCTGATGTTCAGCCTCAAAGGAGAGATGATTTTACAACTGCCAATGGATGTGTTCCGCGTGGCAGTCCCACTAGCGATCTACTTCGTATTGATGTTTTTTACCAGCTTCTTTATCGGGAAGAGAATGGGCATCCCCTACGATAAAAATGCCTCCATCGCTTTTACGGCGACGGGCAACAACTTCGAGCTGGCGATCGCGGTTTCCATTGCTGTATTTGGCCTGAACTCCGATCAAGCATTCGCTGGGGTGATTGGTCCGCTAATCGAGGTTCCTGTTCTGATTGCTTTGGTTAACGTCGCACTGAGGATGAAAACCAAATACCAGAGCTAAAATTGGAAACATAAAGATCGAGCCAAACAGCAATATTAAGTACTAACTGACGACAGTTTTTATGTACTCGCTGGGCGTTAAACCAAACTTGCCTTTAAATCGTTGGCTAAAACGGCCTTCCGATTGATAGCCACACAACTGCGCAAGTAACGCAACGTTGTATGAACCATTTTGCATCAGGTAGAGTGCGTGATTTAAGCGCACTTCTGCCAGCACTTCGCGATACTGAGTGCCCTCTTGCTTGAGTTTGCGTATCAACGTTGCTCGGCTCATAGCAAAGCGCTCAGCAACAAATTCCAAAGGGTGGTCATCGCCCGGAGAGCGTGACAGATAGCGGCTGAGTTTCTGACTGAACGAGGTATTGGAACTCGAGAAAAGCCGATGCAATAGTCCTCGCTCTGCTAACTGCTGATACAACCCCATCATCCAATAACGTTGCGTCGCTTCACTTAAACTTTCCCGTTCAAAAGAAAACAAGGCATTTAATGTCGCTTGCAGTGCTTTGTCTGTCTCCACCGCTGGGACGTAATTTCCCAATGCATTACTCATACTCAGCTCTAACATTTCATCGCTAGGTACGCAGTGAAAACTGAACATTCGTGAAAGAAAACGCCCTTGTTGAGGAAGGTTTTCAAAATTCAGCGAAGCGTTTGCTTCACAAAGCATGATGTTAGGATGAAGAATATCAAACGCTTCGTCTTTCCAAAACAGACGCTTACTCCCTTTAATGATCTGGATAATACTCGGGGAGTGAATCCTGACGTTACGCAGCTTTTGCTGCTGCTCCGCACGAAACAGCGTCACTTGATATTGATGCCCCATCTTCTCCCCTTAAGTATTTAATTATCGCGTGTAAGTCGCGGTTAACTTCGCGTTGTCCAATGCAACACTATTCAACGTAAATCCTACAACCGCCGCTGGCATGTTCTCATCCAAGTTCAACTTATCACTCGGCAGCGCCCAAACCGTAAACTGGTAGCGGTGCATACCATCTTTTTCTGGCGGACATGCGCCGCCAAAACCAGTAGTACCGTAATCGATACGAGACTCCTTACCGCCCAGCTTACTGATATCAACGCCACGAGGCAGCTCGTTAACTGAGGCTGGAATATCAAACGCTATCCAATGCCAAAAACCACTGCCTGTTGGTGCATCAGGATCGTACGCGGTAATCGCAAAACTTTTTGTACCCTTTGGAACGTCTTTCCACATCAGTTGTGGAGACTGGTTCGCACCATCACATCCCCAACCTGAATATTCAAATGTCTTCGCCATTGGATGACCTTCTTGAATATCTTTGCTCGTTAGTTCAAAAGCATGGGCAGAGCCGATAACCAAAACGCTAAGGGCCAAAACAGACTTGTGAATCGCTTTCATGTGTTTCTTCCTTTCAATGAGTTCAATTCAAGTCTATTCATCAACCCAAGCCAGGGCACACCAATAAGTATCATAAAACATAAAATCATCGTCTATTTTGAAACTTTAAGATTCTAACATAAATTTCTTATTTTCTGAGTTGCATCTGGTTTATGCTAACTAACCACTTATAGAACAAGGAAGACAAAATGGAACTGGATATCTTCGTCGTTGACGCATTTACAGACACGCAATTTAAAGGCAACTCAGCCGCAGTTGTACCCTTGCAAGAGTGGTTAGAACCAGATCTAATGCAAAACATTGCAGCGGAAAACAACCTCTCTGAAACCGCGTTTGTTAAAGCGATTGGTACGAATCAATATGAAGTACGCTGGTTTTCGCCACTCACAGAAATCGACTTTTGTGGACACGCAACGCTCGCCGCTTCCATGGTGTTGTTCGATCAACTCAGCGTTACAGGAAGTATTGAGTTTCACACATTAAAAGTAGGCACCTTAACCGTAATTAAGAACGCACTTGGCAAGATTGAAATGACATTTCCGACAAGAGCGCCACACCCCGTCAACGCCATTCCTACGCAATTGATTGAGGGATTCAACTGCGAAGTAACACACGTACTGCTTAACCCACAAGCTTACTTCGTCATCGTGGAAGATGAGCAAACCGTTTTTGATGTTCAATATCGCTCCGACCAACTGAAACAACTCGCCCCTTACGATGTCGTCGTCACATCAAAAGGCAGTCAATACGACTTTGTATCTCGCTACTTTTGGCCAGCGAACGGCGGAGATGAAGACCCTGTCACAGGATCAATCCACGCAGGCTTAGCACCATATTGGGCGCAAGAGCTCGGCAAAGCATCTTTAGTGGCGTATCAAGCATCAGCGCGTGGTGGCGTTCTGTACTGCGAAGTCAAAGAGGATTGCGTCAAAGTATCTGGTGATGGTGTGTTGTATATGAAAGGCAAAATTTACGTCTAAGTGTGCGTTGAAGATTGGCGTTAACTGTTTTTATCCTTGAGAGCCTAGCCGCCCGCTAGGCTTTTCTATTTCCTGTTGTTTCAGCGTTAATCGTTACAAAGGTTGTTCGACAATACACACTGGAGAGCCTATCTCACAGTCATAACCCGTTGCAGTAATTTCCCCTGTTTGAGGATTTCGACGAAAGCTCACCACATTGTTGGAATGTTGATTGGCAACCAACAACCACTTTTGATCACGAGACAACACAAAATCTCGTGGAAAAGCCCCTTCACAGTGAATGGCTGCTCGTCTTTTGGGCGTATCGCCAGACACATCAAACACACTGACTTTGTTCTGAGCTCGACAAGAGACATACAAGAACTTTTCATCTTGCGAAAGACGAATCGCCGCCGCCGCTTGCTGATTCTCTTCCCCTTCTAATAATTCTGTTTGATTCGAGATTAGCCATTTATCTTGGTGCTTAACTAGAACAATCAAGGTTTCTGACAGTTCGCAAACCACATAAGCTATCGACTCTTGTTGGTTAAACACCACATGGCGCGGTCCCGAACCTGCGGGTAAATGAATCACTTGCGACAGTGAAAAATCCGACTGTTGAGCCTCGTAATCATAAATAAGGACGCTATCACTGCCTAAGTCTACGACAACCAATTGATCACTGCGCTTTAAAAACGTGACTTGATGAGCGTGAGGAGAAGTTTGGCGCTCTAAATTCGGCCCGCAACCATCAACGTATAAATCCGTCAACAAACCAAGCGGTTTACCATCGCGATCCAATTGAAATACGCTAACATTTCCAGAGCCATAATTAGCCACCGCCAAAAACGGTTCTTTGATATCCAAATGACACGGATAATCGCCATTAATCGGCAAAGAGACGGATTCACTACCGCGAAAAAACGCGAGCTCTGCACCTTCATTTCTATCCATTTCGCTAAACGTATACAGCCCGTGTTCGGTGGTCGTGAGATAGGACGGATTACGTTGAACTACAACATCGTCAAGCCGAGTCAGTTCACCCGTTTCAGTGTTCAGCGCTACACGCGCGATGCCCGTGCTCGTACTCGGTGGGTTGGTGTAAGTGCCAATATAAAAATGCACGTGACCAGTTGTTATCATGGATGGCCTTATATGAGTAATTCGTATTATTCAACACCTTGCCTATTGTCATGGCAGACCGCAATCCATTTTACGAATCAGCCACTTAAAATGTGAAGCAATTGCTCATTTAAAACCGCAACGACATCGCCGTTTGCAGTTAAAGTGGTTTAGCGTTTTAAACAGTATGTCAGCCTTGAGTATGAAAGCCTCGACTTACGGTTACTTTCAAGTGTTATATTAAAGACGAAGAATGTATTTTATGTTCAAGATCTAAGTTTCATTAGCAAACGCTATAATAAGAAACAAAAACCGGGATAAAATAGATAATAATCATGTAACAGTTAATTTTCCTATAAACACTAAATTGAAACACATTATTAATTTCCATTTATTTATAAAATTATAATTAATTTTATAAATAACAAGGATTTATTTTAATTATGAACATTTAGATTACGACTTAATTTTATTCACGATAAATTTATTTGAGACATCAATCACACTATATTTCAAATCTCAGTAATAGACTCCGAGCCTTTCAAACCCCCATTATCAGTGAGTCTATGAAACTTTCTAATTTAAGTATCAAGTATAAAATCAGTGCGCTGATTTTGATCATTTCGTTATCTGTTATCGCTCTCTCCGTTTTCTTTACATCTGAAATCAAGATGATAGAAGGAAAGCTTACCGTATTTTCTGAAACCACCGTACCTAGCGTATTGCTCGTAAAAAATACCGAAATTGAACTCGGAATTTTAAGAAAGGATGAATTCTCTTTATTAACCAATGTGAATCACCCTCAATTCATGGAATGGGTGGCCGGATTAGAAAAATCTGAACAGAAAATTGATAAATATCTAGACCAATATGAGAAAGGACTGTGGGATCAACGCGACCGAGACGCTTTCAATAAAGTAAAAAGTGCCTGGGTTAAATACAGTGCGTTTAACAATGAATACGCGAAATTGCTATTGAATAATAAAATCGACGAAGCAAATGAAACATTGTTAAACGGATTTTCTACATTCACACAATTATCCGATGCGATTCGTGATTTAGTGGAACTAAACCAAACCTACGTACAAGAAGATATTGCTAGCGCTCATGAAGCAGTGCGCAGCGCAATCACCTACAGCATTATTGCTATCGTCGCGCTATTGGCACTGAGTTTTACGCTAGGCCTATTCCTAACCAAACAGATCTGCACACCACTAAATTATGTGGTAAACATGGCGTCGAAAATCGCGTCGGGCGACCTAACTTACCAGCTTCCACGTAACAAAATTGGTCATGATGAGCTTGGCACCTTGGCAGATGCCTGCGTTGATATGCAAGCGAAGTTGCTTACTTTGGTCGACAGTATCTCGTCAACCACAGCTCAAGTAGGCACCGCCATTGAAGAAGTGAGCGCGATTTCCGAACAGACTTCAACCGGCATGGATGAACAACAAGTTCAGCTAAACCTTATCGCAACAGCAATGAACGAGATGCAAGCGACAGTAAATGAAGTCGCCAGCAACACCGAAGCAGCGTCAGAAACGGCAAACAGTGCTTCTCACGATGCGAAAGAAGGCCGCGGTGTCGTTCAAGAATGTATTAACCAAATCCACGAAGCGTCATTGGCGATTCAATCTGTTGGCAACATGGTGACAGAACTGGAACAAGACGCATCTAACATTAGCGTTGTGGTTGACGTTATCCAAGACATCGCGGAACAAACCAACTTGCTTGCGCTTAACGCTGCCATTGAAGCTGCGCGCGCTGGTGAACAAGGCCGTGGTTTTGCCGTCGTAGCGGATGAAGTGAGAACGCTAGCAAGCCGCACTCAAGCTTCAACCGAAGAGATCATCACAATCATCTCTAAACTGCAAAATTGTTCGAAGAGTGCCGTTTCAGCAACGAACAACAGCAGCGATTTGATTCAAGAGTGCGTTGAGCAAGCACAAAAAGCCGGTGCAACCATCGACCAAATCGAAAAAGGCGCAGATAACATTGCTGAAATGAGCATTCAAATTGCGAGTGCTTGCAGCGAGCAAAGCTCGGTAACAGAAGAGCTGCATCGTAACGTGGAACACATCAACCAGTTCTCTAGCGAAGTGGCGACAGGTTCACGCCAAACCGCAATTGCATGTCGCGATTTAAGTGAGCTGGCGGTAGGTCTACAAGAGATCGTCGGCCAATTCAAAACTGCATAGTCACTCACGTCATTCTTATCTATTCAAGCCCAGCGATGATCGCTGGGCTTTTTTAATGTCATTTGCCGATAAAAACCGGAGCTTGGTCAAGGTTCTTTAAATTGAGACCTTCATAGCCCTCTTCCAACGCTAAGCCTCTCTATTTAAAAAGAATCGCTTGTAGATAAAATGCTAAGCTCTAAAAAGAAATCGTTATGGATGGCGGTTAGCGACGGGTTGGCGGGCTCAATCAACACGCTCCCGTTCGCAAGTTATCTATTCATGCATTACTTCTTCAAAGGAAGCACCGCACTATGAAGCGAATCATTTTTGGCACATTGATTATTGCCCTTTTAAGCGCCTGTTCAAAAGATAACACGCACCAAGCGCTTGGCACCTTAGAGCGTGACCGCGTAACGTTTACCGCCACATCTAATGAGATAATTAGAGCCCTTCCTGTCAAAGAAGGCAGCTTGGTCAATGAGGGGGAAGTGTTGGTTCAGCTCGATACTAAGAATCAACAAGCAGTTCTTGCACACGCCGTTGCAGAGCAAGCCAAAGCGGGAGCGTATTTGCTTAAATTGACCAATGGTGAACGCCCAGAAGACATTGCTGCTGCATCGGCTCGCGTAGCCCGAGCGGAAGCGCAGCTCACCGAAGCGCAGAAAAACTATCAACGCAAAGCAGAACTGGTGCGTAAAAAACTCATCAGCCAATCCGAAAAAGATTCCGCTCTTGCGGCAAGGGACTCGGCGAGAGCCGAATTAGACTCAGCAAAAGAAGAGTTCAGTAAGCTCACCGCAGGTTCTCGCCTCGAAGACATCGAACAAGCTAAAGCCGCTTTAATGGCGGCAAAAGCCGAAGTGGCGTTGCAAGAGCAAAAACTGGCAGAACTCACCATCACGGCCACGCGTGACGGTACGCTCGATAATTTGCCTTACAATCTTGGCGAACGCGTACCAGTGAACGGTGTGGTTGCCGTGATTCAAGCCAACCGCGTGCCGTATGCGCGAGTGTATGTTCCTGCCGATTATCGAATCGGGTTTATTCCTGGGAAAACCGTGACGGTAAATGTCGATGGCCTTGAGAGTCCATTACAAGGCACCGTTCGTTGGGTGGCTAGTGAGCCGTCATTCACGCCCTACTTCGCACTAACCGAAGAAGAACGTTCACGATTGATGTATCTAGCAGAAGTTGATTTACCTGAGTCTGCAAAAACGTTGCCGTCCGGTGTGCCTGCCCAAGTAGATTTGGTGGAGTAAGCCAATGACCGAGTATGCAATTCAAGCTCAAAATGTGGTCAAAAAGTTCGGCGACTTTACTGCTATCAATAACATCACTCTCAACGTGCCCAAAGGCAGCATTTACGGATTTTTGGGGCCAAATGGTTGCGGTAAGTCGACCACCATTCGTGTGCTCACCGGCCTTCTCAGCCCAAGCGAAGGCAGTGTGGATGTGCTTGGGTTAGACATCCCAAAACAATCCGAACAACTGCGGCTCAAAATTGGCTACATGACACAAAAGTTCTCGTTGTACGACGACCTATCCGTTCAAGAGAACCTTGAATTTATTGGGCAAATTTTTGGTTTAAGCAGCAAGTCGCTGAAAGAGCGGATAGAAGAGCAGCTCACCACTTACGGGTTGGATCAATTGCGCAAACAGCGCGTAAGCGGCATGAGTGGCGGTCAAAAGCAGCGCCTTTCACTCGCCGCGGCGACCATGCACAAACCCGAACTACTATTTTTGGATGAGCCAACATCCGCTGTTGACCCCGAAAATCGACGCGATTTTTGGGAGCAGTTGTTCGACTTGTGCGATCAAGGTACGACGATTTTGGTCACCACGCATTACATGGACGAAGCGGAACGCTGCCACCGTCTGGCGATCATGGAATCAGGCGAAATTCGTGCCGATGGCGAGCCCGAACAGTTAATGGAACAGATGGGCGTTAATATCATTGAGGTGAAAGCCGACAAACTTCGTGAACTCAAAGAAAAGCTGATTCAACGTGACGAAGTTCGCTCTGCGGCGCAGTTGGGGATTCGTTTACGCATCCTTATCCACCAGCATGTCGAGCAGCCGATTGAATGGTTAAAGCAGATGTTTCCCGAACTTCAAAACGCTGAAATGAACCACGCTCGCCCAAGCTTAGAAGATGTTTTTGTCAGCGTGACAGGGAAAGGCCGCCAATGATGAAACCTATCGCTCGCATGAAAGCCGTCATGATCAAAGAGATTCGCCAACTTTCCCGTGACCGAATCACATTTGGCATGGTGGTGATGATCCCGCTTATCCAGCTTTTGTTGTTCGGCTTTGCAATCAATACGGACATTCGCAACATTCCGGTAGGTGTTGTCGACCAAAGTGGCAGCACCGCCGGGCGGATCATTACCCAGTCCGTCAAAGTCACTCAAGTGGTGGATATCAAAGAAACCTATGCCACCGCGCAAGAGGCTGAACAAGCGATTCAAGATGGTATTGTGCGCGCCGTGCTGATTTTGCCAAGCGATCTCACACAACGCATGATGCAAGGTCGAGAGCTTGGGCAATGGATTGTGGATGGATCAGATACCATGATCAGCTCGGCAATATTGTCGTTGCAAACCATGCCATTGACCGATTTTGATTTCGAGATTCACCCAGCGCCAAGCAAAACATTCGAAGTCGCACTCTACTACAACCCAAGTCGGCGTTCTGCGGTCAACATCGTACCCGGCTTACTCGGTGTGATTCTCACAATGACGATGATTTTGTTCACCAGTGCCGCGATTGTACGAGAACGTGAACGGGGAAATTTGGAGCTATTGATCACCACGCCCATCCACTCGATAGAGCTAATGGTGGCGAAAATCGTGCCGTATATCTTTGTCGGCTTAATTCAGGTTTTCATCATTCTAGGGTTGGGACATTGGATTTTCGGCGTACCGATTAACGGTGCAATCAGCCAAATTCTGTTTGGAACCTTGTTGTTTATCGCCGCTAGCCTAACCTTAGGATTGGTCATATCCACTATCGCCACAACACAGCTTCAAGCGATGCAAATGACGGTGTTCATTCTTCTGCCTTCGATTCTGCTATCTGGGTTTATGTTCCCTTACGAGGGCATGCCTGTCGCAGCACAGTGGATTTCAGAAGCCCTGCCCGCCACTCACTTTATGCGCATGATTCGAGGCATAGTGTTGCGAGGCGCAGATCTAATGGACTTATGGCGAGATACCCTTTGGTTGCTCGGGTTTACCGTATTTGGATTGGTCGTCGCGTCACTGAGGTTTAAGAAATCACTCGATTAAACTTGCCAATTTTTTCTCTTCTGCAGAAACAAAAATAGCCTCGACAATGAGGCTATTTTTGTTTGGATATTCAAATGTAGTTTTACCGGGCTTAACTAAGCAACTCACGTTAATAATATTCGCCGTACGAGCAGTCTCGTAAGTCTGAAATACTGTAGTTTTTCAAAGAGTTGATTTTAAAGTTAAACACCACCTGTTTACAGACGACACCTTCACGATCAGTATAGGTAATAAAGCCTTCACTGTAAGCACGTTTGCCATCAGAAGACGTAACATCGGCCACGAGCTCTAAATGCCCTTTGTGCGCCTCTACGCGATTCATCATCTCAAACACATCCATCCACTCTTCGCGATTTGCCATTTGTATCAACATGGATTTGGCCTGTGTTTCCAACTGCTGCGGATACACGTAATAACGGTTGTAACCAAAGTATGAGCACATCAGTAATAGAACGAGTGCAAATGAGGTTGTTCTTGTCATGCAAGCTGCCTCTTGTTGTTATAAAAACTCTGCTTCGTTAATTCAGTATAGGAAGCGAGCAAAGTTTAGGTTATAGAACTTGCTCAAATAACAGAGGATCGTCAGAGACAGTCAATTCTATGACAAGCTCAGTACCGGTTTTACTTATGAAACACGATAAATTCTAAGGGCTTGAACTATGGGATATACACACCGATCTGGGTTGTCACCATGCGGTGATCTGAGCCTTGAGGAAAAGCAGAGGATTCACGAGCGCAGATGATTCGCTGTCCTTGCTCAGATTTTAGCCACAAATGATCAATACCTATCATCATCGGCTCTGGCACGTTGATGCCTTTGATGTTAGTTGGCCAGCTCGTCACTGGCGCGGTTTGGAAACTCGGGAACAGCGCAGAAAAACGAGGGCTAACCGAGGAGAGATTGAAATCCCCCACAACCAACACCTCTGGCTCGGGATAAAGCGCGGTCAGCATTTCTATGGTTCGCACCAGCGTATTTCTTTGATGCCAAAGCTCGCTGGTTCTTGGTGACGGTGGATGAGCCGCAAACAAAGTGATCGGTGCTTGACCTTTAGGCAACCAAACCGCTCTGATGACTTCTTGTCCATTTGGCGCACGATAAACCGAAACTTCCGTGATGGGGTATCGGCTAAGAATCATCAAATTTGAAGGGTATCCCACGTCACGTTGGCCACCATAATAATGCGGATAGACATCATCCAACATGTGCAAAAGGCTGCCAACACGCGGCGTCAGTTCTTGCATTACAACCAGATCAGCAGGATGCCTCAACAGATAGTTGATGAACTGATTGATGTCTGAGTTTTCGTAAAAAAGATTGAATTGAATGACGCTCAAAGACTGCGAGCAAGATGCCACATGGCTGCGCTGCGGCGGAACAAGTAACGAGACAAACAAAATAGCGACAAAGGCAGAAAATGCACTTTGCAACCATCTGCGAGCGATAAAAAACGCCGAGGCTAAAATAACGTAAGTGAACACAATGAGGGCGGGAATCGAGGTAAGATTCTCCGCCCACCAAATATGTTCAATTTGCCTGACCGCCAGCCAAATAAGAGCGGGTAGAAGCAATATGATCCACTTAAAAACGCTCGACACACGCACTGCTCGTTTCGCTATTACATATCATAAGCTTAAATGCAATTTCTCAACTCGCCAGTGCGTGAAGCGTTGATGTTAGACGTGGTGTACCGCCTCCTCGACAGGCTCTGGTTGAGCGGCCGTTTCACTGATTTCAATCTTAACCGCTGCGACTTTGAATTCAGGAATTTTCGCATGCGGGTCCGTTGCCGTAGTCGTCAAGCGGTTGACTGGCGACTCAACGAAATGGAAAGGAATAAACACGACGCCTTTTTGCATTCGCTTGGTCACAAACGCATCAATTTCGATGCTGCCACGACGAGTCGACACTTTTAGGCGCTGACCATTATGGATACCAATTGCTTCAGCATCTTCAACACTGATCATCGCTCTTGGCCCAGCAAGGTTATCCAACCCTTTCGTTTTGCGCGTCATCGTACCGGTGTGGAACTGTTCTAGCACACGCCCTGTTGTAAGCACCAAAGGATACTCTTCATCAGGCAACTCAGCTGCATAGCGGAACGGCACGCCCACCATTTGCCCTTTCCCTCGGGTAAATTGGGTTTGGTGCATAATACGAGTACCGTTTGGATTGTTCTTGTTACTTGGCCATTGAACACCGTTCGGCGTGATCGCGTCCCAACGCAACCCTGCATATTGCGGCGTTACACGCGCGATTTCGCTAGTGATTTCAGAAACACACTGGTAATGCCAATCGCTGCCCATCGCGTTTGCGATCGCTTGAATGATCCACCAATCTTCTTTCGCCTCACCCGGCGCTTTCACTGCCGCATTAACGCGCTGCACGCGTCGCTCAGTATTGGTGAAGTGACCGGATTTTTCCGCAAATGAACAAGAAGGCAATACCACATCGGCGTACTGCGCCGTCTCGGTGAGGAAGATGTCTTGCACGACCAAGAAGTCGAGTGCTTCTAACCCTTCAATCACGTGTGCTTGGTTTGGATCGCTCAGTACTGGGTTTTCGCCCATGATGTACATCCCGCGAACTTCTCGTTTGCACGCCGCATCGATGATTTCCGTTAGGGTAAGCCCTTGCTCAGAAGGTAAGTTCGGCGCATCCCACTCAATCGCGAATTTCTGACGAACAATCGGGTTATACACTTTTTGATATCCCGGATAACAGTTCGGCAAAGCGCCCATATCACACGCACCTTGTACGTTTGATTGACCGCGCAGTGGGTTAATACCACCACCCTCAATACCGATGTTGCCACACAACAATTGCAGGTTTGCAATCGAACGAACGTTGTCGTGCCCTGTTGTATGCTGGGTAATACCCATTGAGTAATACACCGCAGTGCGTTTTGCCGTACCAATCATTCGCGCCATCGCGAAAATATCGTCCGCTTTTACGCCCGTCACTAACTCAACGTTGTCGAGATTGTACGCTGGCGACATCACCTCTTGAAGCAAGGTATCAAAGCCGTCGACGCGCTCTTCGATGTATTCTTGATCGTACCAACCATTTTTGATGATTTGCTGCATCACGCCATTGAGCAACATAACATCCGTACCCGGTCGATGCGCTAAGTACAGCTCTGCATGTTCAGCCATGTCCACTCGTTTCGGGTCTGCCACAATCAAGCGCGCCCCGTGATGACGAATCGCCTGTTTGATGTGCGAAGCGATGATCGGGTGCGCAGATGTGGTGTCAGAACCGATAATAAAGATCACATCGGAATGCTTAATGCTCGGAATGTCGTTGGTCATCGCACCACTCCCCAACGATGCTTCAAGCCCTGTCACACTTGATGCGTGACACAAACGTGCGCAGTGATCAACGTTGTTCGTACCAAGTTCACGACGGATGAATTTTTGAAACGCGTAGTTATCTTCGTTAGTGGTTTTCGCTGAAGAGAATCCGGCCAATGCGTTGCTACCAAAATCTTGCTTGATGGTCGAAAGCTTCGAAGCCACTAGCTGAATCGCTTCATCCCAACTCGCTGGCTGAAACCAACCATCTCTACGAATCAGTGGTGTCGTTAAACGCTCTTCGCTGCTAATGAAATCAAAACCAAAACGACCTTTTACGCACAGCATACCTTGGTTAACCGGCGAATCCGCCCCTTTTACATAGCGGATTTTGTTTTGTTGCTCATCGACAAACATGGTCAACTTACAACCCACACCGCAGTAGGTACAAATGGTATCGACGGCTTTTAGATGTTCGGTTCTGCCTTGAGAGCGGTCACGGCTGTCCACCATCGCGCCCGTTGGACATGCCTGAACACACGCCCCACATTGCACGCATTTTGAATCGCCCATGAGCGTCAAACCGTTGCAACTTGCGCCTTTTTCATCGGAGCGGAATCGTGGACGATCATCTGGTCGTAAAGCTGGTCGGCCATTTTTATCGGACACAAAACTCAACACACCATGTACCGCTTGCTCACGGCATGCTTGAATACACTGACCACAACTAATGCAGCGGTTAGCATCAAATTCAATGAACTCAGAACTGCGGTCTACTTCGTATTTGTGACGAAGATCTTTCGCTCGCAAATCGAGCCAATCTTGATGACCAATCACGCTAGCAGAGGAAACGTCCACGGAAACATCGAAATGTTGCTCGGCATGATATTCCGTTGAGTAATCTCGCAAGGCACAGTCGGTATTCGCTTGGCAACCACACTCTAAGCAGCGCGCCGCTTCTTTCATGGCTTCTTCGTTATCAAAGCCCAGCTCCACTTCATCAAAACTCTGCTCACGCTGCGCTGGAGTCAACTCCGGCATGATTGAACGAGCAACTTTTTGGATATTTTCGAAATGAAGTGGGTCAACCTGCGCCAGTTTTTTCTCTTTACGAGAGTTGAACGCAGGTTTCGGCATATCCGCCATATCGCCATTGAGGAACAGATCAATCGCTTTTGCCGCAACTCGCCCATCTCCCACTGCTTCAACCGCTGTCGCAGGACCACGACGAAAATCACCGATACTGAAGATATTGCCCGTACCCGTGTGCATGGTTTGCGAGTCGGACTCAGATGTGTTCCAACGCGTTAGTGGAATAGACAAATCATCGTTTTCTAAGAAGCTGAGATCCGGCTTTTGCGATACCGCTGCAATCACGGTATCAAATGCTTCAGTAAAGAACTCACCCGTTGGTTTCGGACTACGACGACCAGACGCATCTGGCTCACCTAACGCCATTCGTTCTAATCGAATTGCCTTCACGCGGCCGTTTTCATCCGCGATGTTTTCCGCCGGATTCGTTAAGAAATGGAACTTCACGCCCTCATGTTCAGCTTCGACGATTTCGTAGTCTTCGGCTGGCATTTCGTCGCGAGTTCGACGATAGATCAAAGTGGTATCGGCACCCGCACGACGCGCCGTACGCGCACAGTCGATCGCAGTGTTACCACCACCAATCACGGCAACTTTTTTGCCCGTAACGTAGTTTTGTTCTGTAACGTAATCTTTCAGGTAATCAACACCGAGGTAGCAACCGTCCAACTCGCTACCAGGGTAATTCATTTCTACCGCTTGAGACGCCCCCACTGCCAAACAGACAGCATCGTAGTCTTCACTCAATTGAGACAGGATGAAATCAACACCAAGCTTTTTGTTGGTTTCAACTTGCATGCCGTTGCGGCACATCAGTTCGATTTCTTTGTCTAGAATGTCTTTAGGTAGGCGATATTCAGGAATGCCGTAGCGTAGCCAACCGCCTGCTTTGGACATGGACTCAAATACGGTGACGTCATAACCTTCATTCGACAAGTAATAACCTGCCGTTAAGCCCCCGGGGCCACTACCAACAACGGCGATCTTGCGATGCTTCGCTGGTTTTTTCTCTGGGACATACGCTTCATGCGCCGCTAAATCTGCGTCTGCGGCATGACGTTTGAGTTGGCGAATGGCAATCGGCTCATCCACCAAAGAACGGCGACACTCACTTTCGCAGAATGCCGGACACACGCGCCCAATCGACAACGGCATTGGCAGTGTGCGTTTAATAACTTCAATCGCTTTTTGATGATCGTTTTGCGAGATATGGTAGAGATAAGATTGGATGTCTACCCCAGCAGGACACGCTGTTTTGCATGGAGCTTCACAGTCGGCGTAGTGGTCCGTCATGATTCGGTTGAGCGCTTTTCTGCGGTGCTCACTAAGTTGTTCTGATTGTGTGACGACATTGAGACCGCGGTACACTTTGAGATCACAGGCGCGCTTAGTTCCGCCACTTTCCACTTCGACCACACACAAATCACACGGAATTTTCTCGTTACTTTTGTTCATTCCGCACAGTGAAGGGATTTCGACCCCGCACACTTTGGCTGCTTCCAGAAGGGTTAGCCCCTCTTCTACAATTCTATATTTTCCATCGATGACAATTTCTATCATACAACCCCCGAAGCAGGCACACTAAACCTTACATTCTATAAGGATAAACCCTACCATGGAAAGTTCGTGTGACAAAAAACTCACTAGCGAGATATTTCTTAGCGATTAATATGTCCAATTGACTTTAAGATGTAGAACTCATTATCTCGAAGGGGGTCGGTATAATCCTTGACTTTACCCCTAGGGTAACCTTTATTATTTAGTGGTTACTTGATATATAAGCTCATTTTGACTGGAAACCGTATGCGTCTGAAATCATTGCATACAATTTGGCTAACGTTATGTACAACGCTGATACTGCTGGTATCTAGCGTGGTAAATAGTGCGCCTTTAATGAGCCTAAAAATGATGTCGAGTGATGCCATGATGTCTGTTCACATGGCGGAAATGGCAAGCGAGAACGATCACTGCGGCTCCCCGAGTATGAGCATGGAGATGGCCTCATCGTTGAGCTCCGACTCTGCAGAGATGACCATGAGCTGTGTTGATGGCTCCGGTATGATCCACAATTGCTGTACAGCATCTTGCTCATTCGTTTTTGTCCCATTACCAGCCACTGACAACCAGCTCTCCCCATTGGCTTGTCGCGCATCCATTGCCTCAGAAATTACCGCACCAGTGGTACAAGTCACCCATGATTTGTATCGGCCTCCGATAGTTTAATCCATACAAAGCATTCGACCCTGCATCGCTTTGCAGGCAGTTTCTTTGCGCCCAACTGATAGCGTGCTCACCTCAGCTATTCGCTCGTAACTCCATTTGTTACCTGCTATTTAGCGATAAAAAAGTGCGTCATCCGTTTGGCAAATACCAACGCTCTCCCGCTCGGTTCAATCGATCCCGAAACGCAAAAGAGCTTGGTATCAATTTGGATGTAAATTATGGAATTCAACCCAAATCGCTTAGTGGCACCAGTATGCTCACTGGCTCTGGTTGCCCTACCTGCTTTCAATGTGGTGGCACAATCGCCAGCCAATACGAAAGCACAACAAGAAGCGCAAGCTCAATCAATCCAAGCTCAGTCAACCAATGAGCTAGCAAACCTCATTAGCGTTGCGTTGAGTAACGATGGCAACCGTAAGCAGTTCTATGCTCAATCGGAAGCAATGCGTGAAACAGGCGTAGCCAGCGCAACCTTGATGGACCCGAAATTGAAAGTCGGTTTTGGTGGTTTGCCTGTCGATAGCTTCAAATTTGACGAGGATCCGATGACCAATATCTCCGTCGGTTTGATGCAACAGTTCGAACGTGGCTCGACGCTCAATCTTCAACAAAAGAAAGCCAATCAACAAGCCGATGGTTTGTCGTTGCAAGTTCACGCACGGGAGCTTGAAGTGGCAAACAGCATGACTCAGCTTTGGTTGGAGCTGGGCTATCAGCAGAAAGCAGAGCAAATTTTGCTAGAAAACCGTCGGCTCATGACGGAAATGGAAAACTTCATTCAAACCAATTACTCAATCGGCAAAAGCGAAGCGCAAGATTTACTGAATGCACAGCTTCAAGTGAGTAAGTTGGATGAAAAGCTGCAAGCCAACGCACAAATGCAGCGCCGTTTGGTCTCGCAACTCTCAGAATGGTTGGGCTCGGACTGGCTCAATACCTATACCCAAAACGGACGCTCAACACTTCAAGCCAGCAACACACTGACTTGGGCGTCATTAAACCAAAAGTTGTCTGCAAATAACGAAACGACCAAGCACTACCAACAGTTGAGTGAGCACCCGATGGTGAAAATGGCAGACGTAAGTATTTCTGCCAATGAAACTCAAGTGGACATCGCAGAGCAAGCTTACACGCCTCAATTCGGTGTGGAAGTGATGTACGCCTATCGTCAAGCCAACAATATGAAAGGCGAACCTGCATCGGATTTGGTGAGCGCGTATCTAACAATGGACATTCCCCTGTTCACTGGCAATCGCCAAGACCGCAACTTAGCCGCCGCTCAGTATCAAGTGGGTGCTGCTCGCTCACAAAAAGATACGTTACTGACTCAGATGAACGCGAAGGTCAACACATTGCTGGTTGATCGCGCCAACTTGAGTCAGCGTTTAGAGCGTTATCAATCCACCTTACTTCCCCAAGTTCAAGCTCGTATTCACGCGGTAGAAAGGGGTTATCAAAACAACACCGCACAGTTTAACGACGTGATCATGGCAAGCACAGACGAGCTGGCGCTAAAGCTCGAACAGCAACGTCTTATTACCGATTTAAACATCGTAAACAGCAACTTAGCGGCTTTATTGGGTGGTTTCGAATATCAAGTATCCGCACCCAACATCACGACTGAAGCAAGCGCGAACTAAAACAAAAACATGAGAGAACCCAAGTTTGGGGACGATGGCGAATGCACACCAATAAACAATCAACATCGCTGTCATGCCTCATGGGGAAAATAGGAATTAGGAATGAGTTCAAATTCAATCAAGATAGCAACCATCGCTCTGCTTGTTGGCGGGGCACTAGGGTTTGGCGTTAATCAGTACCTATCTGGTGCAAACCACGACATGAGCGGCACAGGCGGTAGCGCTGCGAGCAGCTCAAACGAGCCACTCTATTGGGTTGCGCCGATGGATCCAAATTATAAGCGCGACAAACCGGGCAAATCGCCAATGGGCATGGACTTGATCCCAGTGTACGCTGAAGATCTCGCAGGTGAACAAGACAAACCCGGCACGGTAAAAATTGACCCATCAGTTGAAAACAACTTAGGTGTAAAAACCGCTCAAGTCTCTTTAGAGCAACTTTCACCTCGGATTGAAACTGTCGGCTATATCGCGTTTGACGAAAGTCATTTGTGGCAAACCAACGTTCGCGTGGCTGGCTGGGTTGAAAAGCTTTACATCAATGCCGTGGGTGAAAAGGTCAACAAAGGCGATGTGCTGTTCACGCTGTATTCGCCTGAGCTAGTCAAAGCACAAGAAGAGCTACTGAACGCCTACCGAACTGGGCGTAATGGTCTGGTGAAAGGCGCGACAGAACGTTTAGTGACACTGGGTGTTGATCGTTCTCAAATCAGAGCCATCACTCAACGCGGGAAAGCATCGCAAACTATTGAAATTAAAGCTCCGGAAGATGGTGTCATCGCGAGTTTGAACGTTCGTGAAGGTGGTTACCTATCCCCTGCTCAAGCGGTGATCAGCGCGGGCCCACTTGAAAATGTATGGGTGGATGCCGAAGTATTTGAGCGCCAAGCGCACTGGATGAAAGCAGGAAGTAGCGCCACTATGACGCTTGATGCTATTCCAGGCAATGAATGGAAAGGGGTTGTCGACTACGTATACCCTATTCTGGATCCTAAAACTCGTACCTTGCGTGTACGCCTCAAGTTCCCTAACCCGAATGGCGATCTTAAACCTAATATGTTTGCCAACATTGCCCTTCAACCAGTCACTGATAACGCAGTTATGACGATTCCTAAGTCTTCCGTTATTCGATCCGGCGGTATGACCCGAGTCGTGTTGTCTGAAGGCGATGGTAAATACCGCTCAACGCGCATCAAAGTTGGGCGTGAAGCCGACGACAAAATCGAGGTGCTGCAAGGTCTGTCTCAAGATGATCGCATCGTAACCTCTGCGCACTTTATGTTGGATTCGGAATCGAGCCAAACGGCTGATCTATCCCGTATTTCATCACCTACTGAAGCCAAAGTAGAAACAGTTTGGGCTAAGGGTGAAATCACCGATGTGATGAAAGATCACCGTATGTTGACCATTAATCATCAGCCCGTAGCAGAGTGGAATTGGCCGGGTATGGTCATGAACTTTACCCTCGCAGATGACGTTGATGTGGGCACTCTGCAAAAAGGCCAAGCTATCGAGTTTGAAATTCAGAAAACAGAGTCCGGTCAATATGAAGTCGTTGACTACAAAACCGATGACAGCGTTGTCGTGACTGACGTATGGATTACCGGAGATATCAGCATGTTGATGGCGGATTTTGGGATGATAACTCTCAACCACCTCCCAGTTGCAGAATGGAACTGGGAGGCAGGAGAGATGAACTTCTCTGTAGGTAATGAAGTGGATCTATCCGGATTCAAAGAAGGTCAGAAAGTCCGATTTCTAGTTGAAAAACAAGGAGCTGACTACGTATTGAAGCAACTTGAAGCGGTTGAGGGCTAACTATGATTGGAGCAATAATCCGCTGGTCGATCAAAAACCGTTTCATGGTTTTGATCGCAACCTTAGCGCTTGTTTTAACCGGACTTTACAGTGTAAAGAATACACCTGTAGACGCCATTCCGGATCTTTCTGATGTTCAGGTGATCATCAAAACAAGCTACCCAGGCCAAGCACCTCAAGTAGTTGAAGATCAAGTTACTTACCCGCTAACCACCGCCATGCTCGCCGTACCAGGAGCGGAAACCGTTCGTGGTTATTCATTCTTTGGTGACTCATATGTTTATATCATTTTTAACGATGATACCGACATGTATTGGGCACGTTCGCGCGTTTTAGAGTACCTAAGCCAAGTAGCACCTAAATTACCACCGAGTGCAAAACCGACATTAGGACCAGATGCAACGGGTGTGGGCTGGGTCTACAGCTATGTACTGCAAGATAAAACTGGCAACCATGATCTTGCTGATCTACGCAGTATGCAAGACTGGTTCTTGAAATATGAGCTGCAAACCGTCGATGGCGTCTCTGAAGTCGCAACCGTTGGCGGTATGGTGAAGCAATATCAAGTTCAGATTGACCCAGCTAAGCTACGTGCTTACAACCTGACACTGCAACAAGTGAACATGGCGATCCAAAACGGCAATCAGGAAACGGGCGCCTCTGTTGTTGAAGTAGCAGAAGCGGAACATATGGTTCGCACTACAGGTTACCTAACGAGTATTGAGGATATTGAATCACTCCCACTCAAAGTGACAGAGAAAGGTACACCGCTCTTATTGGGCGACATTGCTGACATCAACTTAGGTCCGCAAATGCGTCGCGGCATCTCTGAGCTTAACGGCGAAGGTGAAGCGGTTGGTGGCGTTATTGTCATGCGATTCGGCGAAAACGCGAGTGAAGTCATCAGCAAAGTAAAAGACAAACTTGAAGATTTACAGCGTAGCTTACCGGATGGTGTAGAAATCGTTCCTACTTACGATCGCTCCACGCTGATTAACGCTGCCGTAGAAAACTTGTGGAAGAAATTGGCGGAAGAATTCATTGTCGTGGCGATTGTTTGTGCCCTCTTCCTATTTCACATCCGTTCGTCTTTGGTGATCGCGCTGAGCTTGCCCGTCGGTATTTTATCCGCGTTTATCGTCATGCATTCTCAAGGCATTAATGCCAACATCATGTCGCTCGGGGGGATTGCCATCGCCATCGGTGCTATGGTGGATGGTGCCATCGTAATGATAGAAAACGTCCACAAGCATATTGAACGAACGCCTCTCACGGATAAGAACCGCTGGCAAGTGATTGGCAAAGCCGCTGAAGAAGTGGGCGCGCCCCTGTTCTTCTCACTACTTATCATCACGTTAAGCTTTGTGCCAGTATTTGCACTGGAAGGTCAAGAGGGCAAGATGTTCTCCCCTCTCGCCTTTACTAAAACTTATGCAATGGCCGCAGCGGCAGGTTTGGCAATTACCCTCGTACCTGTGCTCATGGGTTATTTCATCCGTGGCAACGTATTACCAGAGCATAAGAATCCAGTAAATAGAGGCTTAATTGCGCTGTATCGCCCGTTGCTGAATACCAGCCTCAAGTATCCTAAGAGTATGATCGTTATCGCTTTAGGCCTAATGGCGTCAGCTTACTATCCAACCAGTCAACTGGGTAGCGAGTTCATCCCACCATTGGATGAAGGCGACTTGATGTACATGCCGACTACGTATCCGGGAATCTCGATTGGTAAAGCACGTGAACTAGTTCAGCAAACTAACAAACTGATCAAAACCGTACCGGAAGTCAAAACGGTTTGGGGCAAGATTGGCCGTGCAGAAACGGCCACCGACCCTGCGCCACTCACTATGATTGAAACTGTTATTCAGCTAAAACCTCACGATCAATGGCGTGAAGGCGTGACGACAGAGTCGTTACGCAAAGAGTTCGATGAACTGATTCAGTTCCCGGGACTCACCAACGCATGGGTAATGCCGATCAAAACGCGTATCGACATGCTTGCGACGGGCATTAAAACGCCAATTGGGATCAAAATCGCAGGCCCAGACCTGAAAGAGATCGAAAAAATTGGTGCTCAGCTGGAACCTATTCTTAATAGCGTTCATGGCACCTCATCTGTATATGCGGAGCGTGTCGCGGGTGGCCGTTACGTGACGATTGATATCAAACGCCGCGCAGCTGCGAGATATGGATTGAGCATCAAAGACGTTCAGCAAGTTATCTCAACAGCTGTTGGGGGTATGAATGTTGGAGAAACCATTGAAGGCTTGGAACGCTACCCGATTAACGTCCGCTATCCGCAAGATTACCGTGACTCGGTTGTTAAACTGCAAAACCTACCACTGGTAACCCCCAACGGCGCACGCATCGCACTCGCAGACGTGGCAGATATTCGTTATGAGGATGGCCCACCGATGATCAAAACCGAAAACGCGCGTCCAAACGGTTGGGTTTTCGTGGATATCGAAGGTCGTGACCTGGGCTCATACGTCGTGGAAGCACAACAAGTAGTAGCAGATCAACTTGAATTACCTGCGGGTTATTCGCTGGCTTGGTCAGGTCAGTACGAATACATGGAACGCGCCAAAGACCGCTTAAGTGTCGTAGTACCAATCACTATTGCGATCATCATGATGCTACTTTACTTCAGCTTTCGCCGTGTAGGTGAGGTGCTGATCATCATGCTGACGCTGCCTTTAGCAATGGTTGGTGGCTTATGGCTGATGCATTATCTGAACTACAACTTCTCTATTGCCGTGGGGGTTGGGTTTATCGCCCTCGCCGGCGTTGCGGTGGAGATAGGCGTCATCATGCTGGTATATCTCAACCAAGCGTGGCACCACCGAAAACTGGATGCAGAAGAGAAACAACGACCGCTTCAAGCACGGGATCTTACAGACGCAATTCGCGAAGGCGCTGGCTTGCGTGTGCGGCCTGTCATGATGACCGTATTAACGGTAATCATTGGTCTTATTCCAATCATGTACGGCGAGGGGACAGGCTCTGAAGTGATGCAACGCATCGCTGCACCGATGATTGGTGGCATGGCCTCTGCCCTGCTGTTAACACTGCTTGTGTTACCTGCCATCTTCAAGCTGTGGAAACAGCGTGAAGTGAAATCAACTCAACACCAAGATAAATAACAACGAGCGCCATTATTCAGAGAGTAATGGCGCGATAGCTCATTGATAGTAAAGGAAATCAACATGAAAAAGACTCTTATCACTCTTGCTCTAACCATGGTATCGAGTGGCGTATTTGCTCAAATGGATAACTCAAACATGAACCACGACAACATGGAGCATGGTCAAATGGATCACGGTTCCATGAACATGGATAAAATGCCGATGGATCATGGAAAAATGGACCACGGTAAAATGGATCATTCTGGTATGAGCGGCATGCCGGGCATGTCAGCGGTTGGTATGCCTGCAAATGGCGCAAAACCAGACAAAGTCGTTCATGTACTCTTAACGGATGACATGAAAATTACATTCAAAAAAGACGTGACAATAGAACCGGATGATGTGGTTCAATTTGTGGTAATGAATACAGGCAAAATCAATCACGAATTTACCATTGGCTCAGCAGAAGAACAACTTAAACACCGTGAAATGATGAAAACCATGTCTGGCGATCACATGCATGACTCCGGCAATGCTGTCACTGTTGAACCAGGCAAAGCGAAACAACTCCTGTGGCACTTCCATGGCGATAAAAATGTAGAGTTCGCGTGTAATATCCCCGGACATGCAGAAGCCGGCATGGTCAAAAAAGTGGAACTGTAGTAAGACCGGATTAACGCATTAACACGGTTCATAGACGTTAAATATAAATAAAAAGGAGCTAATATCAGCTCCTTTTTATTTCGCCCCAAATACTAGACTATCGCATCACAAACAGCTCTTCATGATAGCGATGTTCTATATCAAAACGATATACCTCTAACTCTTTTTTCAGGGTTCTAGAGAATACCTCCGGTCCACAGAAATAAAACTCATAACGCGATAAGTCGCCGCATTCCCTCGCAATTCGTTCAACATTAAGTCGAGGTGAAACCGCAGTATCTATCACGTTCAGTTTCACTTGTGCCTGACGCGCGGCATTCCACAGTTCATCCACTAAATGACTATCTAAGCCACGTGTGCAATAAAACAAATGCACTGGCGGATGTCTTTTTAACGCTTTCAATGAAGATAAGATAGCAAAGAACGACGCTATCCCGACACCACCAGCAATCCAAACTTGCGGCTTGTTGACATCAAACTCTAAACGTCCATACGGCCCTTCAACAACAACCTCATTACCCGCTTTCACGCGCTGGTACAAATTGGTCGTGAAATCGCCTAGCTCTTTGATCAAAAAACGGACCTCTGGATCGTGCTCACCTGAAACAATCGTAAACGGATGTGGATCTTCGTTACCAAAACGAACGTAAGCAAACTGCCCAGCTTTGTGCCCTTGCCAAGGTTTTCCTTGGTCGTTAATGCCTGGCGCCAAAACCAGCTCCATCACTCGCGCTTGAGGGAAGTAGCGAGTCGACACCACTTTGGCGGGATAGCGATTCGCTCGTCCGACAAAGCCAAACAAGCTATAAACGGCAGCCGCAGAGCCCATCAATGCAAAACCAAAAGCGATAAAATGAATGGGATCGCCCCAGTACGCGTGCTTGATCAGCAAAACGGAGTGAACAGCAACCATCAAATACACCACAGCCATTAAACGATGGGATAACTTAAACGGTTTGTATTTAACAACAGTCCAGAGTGACACTGCCAGCAATACCAATAGCAAATAAAAGCCCCACTCACCTAAATCCAAGCCTATATCACGCAGTTCTTTAACCCATAACTCAAAACCAACGAAGTTATTGCCTGATGGCCCTGCTCCAGTGTGTTTTACTGGTTTTTCCAACCAACCAGCAGCAACGAGCCACTTCGGCACTTTATACATAAGCCAATGGATCACACCCAAACTGACGCCTGCTATACCTAACCACTTGTGTACTCGATATGCCTTGTCCATGCCATGAACCCATTGCTCTATCACAGGTAAGCGCAGCGCCAGCACCATCGCAATAGACATCAAAGCTAACGACAAAACACCAGAATATTGAATAAGCGCGGAGCGCCATTGGAAGAATTGGGTCGAGGAAAGCAGTTGCGGTTCACTCATCCACCACAACACAGACACGGCGGCAATTATCATCCATACAAAATTTCGTACAGTTTTCATGAACATCACTCTCAAATTGACGACAACTCTAGTTTAGTTTTTCTAGCGTAATGCAACGTCAATATTCGTAAAGTTGAGTAAACCCACAATATACCTAAGGTCAATAACAAACTTGGAGGTATTGCGCAGAATCCTACAAAAAATCGACATGGATTTAACAGTGGTTAGAGTATTCGCTCGTTATAGTTTGCGTAACATCGCCACAGTGCGAACCAAAACCAAAATGAAGAACACGACGCATGAAAAAGTTATTTTTGTTGGCTGGGCTAATGGTTTGCTCAACCCTAAGTTACTCTTCCCAACTGAATGAAGACATTTCTCTCATCGAACAACAAACCTCAAGCAGAATTGGAGTCTCGGTTTGGGATACGCAAACCGATGAGCGCTGGGATTACCGTGGCGATGAACGCTTCCCACTCATGAGCACATTCAAAACCTTGGCTTGCGCCACAATGCTAAGTGATATGGACAGCGGTAAGCTAAGTAAAAATGCGACCGCGAAAGTCGATGAGCGCAGCATCGTTGTGTGGTCTCCAGTGATGGACAAACTCGCAGGCCAAAACACACGCGTAGAACACGCTTGTGAAGCTGCGATGTTGATGAGTGATAATACTGCTGCCAACTTAGTATTGAATGAAATCGGCGGCCCTAAGGCCGTAACAATGTTTCTGCGAACTATTGGTGATAAAGCGACGCGCCTAGATAGATTAGAACCACGTTTGAACGAAGCGACACCGGGAGACAACCGCGACACAACCACACCTAACGCCATGGTAAACACTCTGCGAACCTTGATTGAAGGAGAAACGTTGTCTTACGAGTCTCGCGTGCAATTAAAAATCTGGATGCAGGACAACAAGGTTTCAGACTCGTTAATGCGTTCAGTATTACCAACAGGTTGGTCTATCGCCGACCGCTCTGGTGCGGGTGGTCACGGTTCGCGTGGTATTAACGCAATCATATGGAAGGAAAACCATCGTCCTGTTTACATTAGTATCTATGTCACAGAAACCGAGCTATCACTGCAAGCCAGAGACCAGCTCATCGCGCAAATCAGTCAGTTGATTTTACAGAAATACAAAGATAATTAATTCACTGCGTACATATTTACTTTCCTAAGTTTACCCTCTTTGCCCTTCTCTTCCCTGAAGGGCTTTCCTATTCTTTGGTTCTACCTCAAAAACACCCCTTATTGAGTAATGACTTACTTATAAATAGGTATAACATTTATTCATTTAGGCGTGAGTTAACGCCCACATTAAGCAATTGAACACACATAGATGGCGATAAATAAACCATAATCTTACGTAGAAACGCATTTTTCTTGAAAATAGCTTCGTGTAACTTATTGTTGGTATTTGCAACATCGCAAGGAGATGTCTATTGAGACTTGAAAGAACTTTTAACCCTGATGACTTATCGATGCAGAACATGGAAAGTCCGATCTGTATGCCGATAGGGTTTGTTCACTTTTTAGCTCAATCGGAAACATTGCAGCAGGTGCTTGATACGGTCGCAGAATGGATAAATCGTATATTCAATTCCGACCGCGCGAGTATCACGCTTTATGAAAGTGATGATCATCTAAAGGTCTACTCTTTCTCTGGTAATAAAGCGATTCCGGCTGAATTCTTGGTACCTATTCACCGAGCTTTTGTTGGCCGAGTGTTCAAAAAACAACAACTGATGATCTGTGACGATGTCACTCAATCTGATGAGGTCGATTGTGTGATGCTGGCATCCAATGGCATGGGGACGTGTATGGATGCGCCTTTAATGCACGGTAAAGTCTGTTTGGGCACGCTTAATGTTGCACATCATCAAACGCACACTTATACAAACGAACAAGCGGCACAGCTTCAGTGCATCGCTAACTGGATTGCTTTAAACATTGCTCTTCATATACAAATTATGAAAATGGAGCATCTCGCCACAACGGATGATCTGACTGGCATTCCAAACCGCAGAGAATTCATGCGACAAATCGAAAGCCGCTTGACTGAATACCGCACCCAAGGCATTGACTTCCATGTTGCTATTCTAGATTTAGACAACTTTAAGAGCCTTAATGATCGGTTTGGTCATGATGCTGGCGATAAATCGCTGATCCATGCAGTCAACACCATTCAAAGTCATCTACTTGACTGTGACTTACTTGCCAGAGTTGGCGGTGAAGAGTTTGCCATCGTACTAAGAAGCCGCTCATCGCAAGAAGCCCTAAACACATTAGAAACGATTCGCAATGCGCTAGAAACTACGACGATTCAACACTCAGGTCGTGATATGAGCTTTACCGCTAGTATTGGTGTAACTCAAGTCTGTAGCTTGGATGACTCGTTTGAACCACTCGTAAAACGCGCCGACTTAGCCCTTTACAAAGCCAAAGAAACCGGTAGAAACCGTGTTGAGGTTCATAAAACAGAAGAAAACTAGAAAAGAGAGTGATAAAAAAGGTAGCGACTTGTTGCGCTACCTTTTATAAATTCTAACCCGCCTAAAATAAGTAATACGAACTTTAAGCCAGTTTAGAAATAAGAGTGAGCAAATTTAATTATGCTTTCTTAAGATCTTTAGCTGGGTAAGTTAGCGTTTTCTCGCCTGCTTTTACGTGTGTGTAAAAACCGCCACTGCTTAAACCTGTAACAACCATTTCGCCAAGATCGATACCTTTAGTCGCTACTACTACGTCACCGATTGAAAACATATTGAATACCTTGTTTATTTAGATTAAGACACTAAGTCGTTGCGCGGTATTTAATATGATATTAGGCAAACCACCTAATCGAATTTTTTATCGTAAAGATTAATTTTTATTTGGCGTGAACTCTAAGTTTCCATATTGAAAAAAACACAATATTTCCCAAAAACAGATGCGCTATTCTTGTTAAATACGTTAAGATTTTCTAGCATCAATTGCGGAGGTTTACTTCGCCTCATTGGAGATAAATGATGAAGAAAGGCCTAAAAATGCGTGCACTAGAACGCTCTGATTTGCGCTTTATTCACGAACTAAATAACAACCGAAATATCATGGCCTACTGGTTCGAAGAGCCCTATGAATCTTATGATGAGCTCGAAGAACTGTACCGAAAACATATACATGATGACGCAGAAAGACGCTTTGTGGTTGAAGATGAAGACGGCATAGTGATTGGATTGGTCGAACTTATTGAGATCAACTACATTCACCGAAGCGCTGAGTTTCAGATAATCATCGCCCCAGAGCATCAAGGACGAGGTTATGCGACAGAGATGATTAATCGTGCATTGGATTACTCCTTCTCGATTCTTAATCTACGTAAAATATACTTATTGGTCGCAGTGGATAATGAAGTCGCTATTCATTTATATAAGAAATGTGGTTTTATTGAAGAAGGCCATTTAGTAGAAGAATACTTTATTAACGGAGCCTATAGCGATGTTAAGCGTATGTATATATTAAAACACCAATATCAGAAAAAGATCGAAGAAAAGAACGCGATTCACTAATTTATTCCATCAAAGTAAAAACGCAGCCATCGTTGCTGCGTTTTCAATTTACTCAAATTGATATTGGTAAGATAATGCGACGCGCCTATCTGCCTCATCTAAATACGTGTTGTTGTCCATGACAAACGTCATTACGTTAAACGAGTGACGTTTATTCACGAGATAACCAAGGCCGATACCACCAAAGAAGCCTTTGTAGTTCTCTCCTTCACTGTTTTCTGAGCCGTAAGTGCCTGCTGCGAAGCTGATTAACGTCAGCTCTTTGGTAAACGATTTCAGCGCAAATGCACCAACGTAACCACTGCTGCCAGAAGAACTCATCAGATTGAAGCCATTCTCTGCACTTGGAGTGCCCGTAAAGTTAGGCTCGCTACAGTGGCTACTTTCTGCACCGTCACATACGGGAACATCACCAGTGTTGTACGTATAGCCTGCCATTGGGAAAATTTGGAAGCCTGCTGGCTCAATCCCGAAATAACTTAGCGGCATAAAGGTACCAACGCTGTAGTTGGTTTGATCCGCGCCGTTTACGTATTCATTTTTACCGAAGTTGAAGTTCACGATACCGACCGGAAACAACCACGAGCCACCAATACGCCACTCGTTCGCATCATCATTGATACGCAGGTTAATTTTGCGCGCTTGGTCAAGCGCAAGTGAGCCCGAGAATGAGATGTTTTGATCATCAAAATCGTAGTTGTTTGCGTACGACGCGCCAAATTTCGTGATGACTTTTGTTGGGTCATCCGCCAACTTGTTTTTATTGTCTTTTACTCGATGCTCGGCACCATGAGCCAGCGTACTGACCAACAAAGTCGTACACACTAACGCTAGTTTATTTTTCATTTTTAGTCCTTTGAGATGTTGAATACCCGCACTTAGCCGCGCAGATACTTTTTAAATCATCACTCACTGGGTGTGACAGAAGCGCCCTAACTACCTTAGATAGCGTGACAGCATCCAGTGCAGGTAGTTAGGGTAGAATGGCCTGTAAGGAAGGCGTTTTAGCGATTAGGAATGATTAGTTTTTCCAGTTGTAGCTCATGCTCATGAAGTACAGAGCAGGCTCATCAAAGCCAGCTTGTAAGCTTGGCGTTTCTGACGATTCCATCAAGATCGCTTCAAACGCGAAACCGATTGAGTTTTCTGAATCCAATTTGTAATCAATGCCTGTACCAATGCGGTACGCCTTGCCAGTAGGAACGGTTATGTCACCGTTTGATTGGCTTTCATACATGCTGGTATCGAATGCAAAACCTGCATTCCACATCATTTTTTCATTCAGTTTGTACTGAGTACCCAATGCGATTTGGTAAGTGTCTTGTGTCTCTACGTTCAGCGTGGTTGTGTATTCGCTCCAGTCTTGCCAGTTCACGTTCCACATCACCGCTAGGTCATCATTCACTTCATGGTAAGCACTGAAGATCAGTTGTTGTGGAGCAATGGAGTTACTATTGGCGAATTCAAATTCGGTTTCAGAAGAGTAAGACAGACCAAGACGCGTGCCTGGTGTTGCCTCATAAAGCACACCTACTCGGCCGTTGACTTGAGTATCTTGGTCTTCGTCTAAGTATTTTTTATGCATGCCAGAGCTAGCCAACGTCCCTTCCGCTTCTACTTCATACATACCGTACTGAATACCAAGCGCCGCACCCACAGACCAGTGCTCATTGATGCGGTAAGAAGCGGAAGGTTGAATGGTCAAGGCTTGTGTCGTTGCTGTAGGAATATCTAAGTGATTATCCAAAAGACCTTCGTACTCGAGGCCAAGACCGTAGTTGCCATACAGACCAATACCCAGCGTCCATTTGTCGTTTACTTGTTGGCTGTAAAATGCCGACGCCATAGGAACAAAACCAATCACGTTGCCCGCATCGCCAGTCATCGTGTCTAGTTGCGCGTCACCGTAAAGGCCAATCAGGTTACCAGAGAAAGATTTACCAGAAACATTCGCCAGACCAGCCGGGTTTGCGGCCATTACTGAGGCATCTTGCGCACGAGCTGCCATACCAGCGGATGCCAAACCAATATCCGATGCTGTGGTTTCGTAAAGGTATAACCCACCCGCTTGCGCAGCAGCACACGTCAGTAGAGAGCTCGCTACGACGATTTTTGAAAGATTTTTCATACTAAACCTATTGTTGTTTGAGAAAACCCACGCTGCGACGGTGGTTGTATATCAATGAAAGGCATTGGCCAATCGCACACAGCGTGGGGGGGTTGTGGAGTCAGTCAGTTGAAATCAGCGTTATTGCTCGTTCACCTCAAGTTCAGAGGGTTTCTTTCGCTTAAACTTCTCGCGCAGAGATTGCATCATCACGAAGAACACTGGCGTCAGTAACGTGCCTACAAACGTAGAGAGAATCATGCCACCGAATACCGCAAAGCCCAGTGAGTGACGAGATTCCGCACCGGCACCCGATGCAATCACCAACGGGAATACCCCCCAGATGAAGGCGAACGCAGTCATCTGTACTGCACGGAAACGGATTCGAGCAGCTTCTTTGGCAGCATCAATGATTGATAAGCCCTTTTCTTCTCGCAGAACTTTGGCAAATTCCACGATAAGAATCGCCACTTTGGCGGACATACCGATCAAGATGACCACACCAATCTGCACGTACAAATCGAACGGTTGTCCCATCAGCAGTAGCGTGCCCATTGCGCCGAGAATCGCGACTGGAACCGCCATCATTACCGCAGCAGGAATGGTCCAACTTTCGTACTGAGCGACCAAGAACAAGTAGGTAAACAACAAAGACAATGCGAACGCGATTGGCGCCATGTTGCCTGCTTTCATCTCTTGGTAAGTCATGCCTGACCATTCGTACGAATAACCACTTGGCAAAGATTCCGCAGCCAGTTTTTCAATGGCTTTTACAACATCACCCGAGCTGTAACCTGGCGCTGGCGCACCGTTCACGGTTGCAGAACTGAACATGTTGTAGTTCGACAAGGTATCAGGGCCAAAGATCGGCTTCACTTTCACTAGCGTTGCCAGTGACACCATTTTTCCAGAGTTTGAACGAACAAACAGATGGTCGATGTCGTCGATGTTGTCACGGTATTGCTCTTCTGCTTGCACTTTGACTTGGTACGAACGACCAAACAAGTTGAAGTCAGAAATGTAGGCGCCACCCAACTGTGCTTGCAGTGTGCTGAAGATTTCATTCAACGGTACGCCCATCGAAATCGCTTTATCGCGGTCAATATCGATGTAACGTTGCGGAATGTTCGCACGGAAAATCGAGAACGCACGCGCCACTTCAGGCAGTTGATTGATTTGGGCAACAAAATCAGCGGTTGTTTTTGCCAACTCTTGTGGAGAACGGCCCAAGTTGTCTTGCAGCACAAGGTTGAAACCATCCACCGCACCCATGCCTTTGATTGCCGGCGTCGCGAAAACGAACGAAGCGGCATCTGGCGTTGAGTTCAGCATTTGGTTAACTTTGTTCATCAACGCGCGTTGGTGTAACTCAGGGTCTTTACGTTTGCTCCAGTTATCCAGTTTGATGATCAACATGCCCGAGTTTGGAATCGACGCCATGTTAATTACCGAGAAGCCCGCAACCGAAACCACGTTCTCCACACCTTCCATCTGTTTTAGCTCATCAACGTACTTCTTCATTAATGGAGCAGTACGCTGCAATGCTGCTGCGTCTGGCAAACGCATCTCGACCATGAACACGCCTTTATCTTCGTTTGGTACGAAAGAAGAAGGTACGGTCATGAACGCAAACGCCAGCACTGCAATAAGCGCGCCATACACACCGATACTCAGCACAATGCGGCGGCTCAAGAAGCCAACTAAACCTTGGTATTTGCGCGTTATTGCTTCAAAACCTCGGTTAAACGCACGCAAAGGCGCAATAGGTTGCGAGTGAGTTGATTTCAACATCAATGCACAAAGCGCTGGCGTTAACGTTAATGCGTTGATCGCAGAGATCAGCACCGACACACAGATGGTGACAGCGAACTGGTTGAACATTCGACCAGAAATACCCGGCAATAGCGCAACCGGTACGAATACCGCCAACAAAATAAGCGTTGTTGCCAATACTGGACCCGTCACTTCTTTCATGGCTTGGATCGTGGCCGGAATCGGGTCTAAATGCTCTTCATGGATAACCCGCTCCACGTTCTCTACCACGATGATCGCATCGTCCACCACGATACCGATGGCGAGGATCAAGCCAAACAACGAGATGGTGTTAATGGTCATGCCCATCACGCCCATGATTGCGAACGTCGCAATGATGGAAACCGGAATAGCTAAGGTTGGAATGATGGTCGCTCGCCAATTCTGCAAGAAAACATACACAACAAAGCTAACAAGAAGTACCGCAATCACCAGCGTTTCGTACACTTCATCAATCGATGTCTCTACGTATTCGGTAGAGTCATAAGCGATGTCGTAGACCAAATCATCTGGGAACGATTTCTCGTACTCTTTCATGGCCTCTTTCACGCGTTCCATCACGTCTAGCGCGTTCGCTGTCGGCAACTGGTACAAGGCCAGAACGGCGGCTGGTTCGTTATTCATACGACCATCAGCTTCGTAACCTTGTGCGCCAACTTCCACACGAGCCACGTCTTTCAAACGAATCAAAGAACCTTTCTTGCTCGCGTGGATGATGATGTTCTCGAACTCTTCTGCAGAAGCAAGACGACCTTTGGTTTGCAAAACATATTGATATTGCTGCTCACCCGGAGCTGGCATACCACCGATCTTACCCGCCGCCACTTGGATGTTTTGCGTTTTAATTGCGCCAATAACATCGCTAGCAGAAAGCTTCAAGGTAGCCAGTTTATTTGGGTTCAACCAAATACGCATTGAGTAGTCTTTCTTACCCAGCAGCGTAATGTCACTCATACCTTCGATACGTTTTAGACGCTCAACGATATTGAGATCCGCGTAGTTAGAAAGGTAGATACTGTCGTAAGACTGTTTCGGAGAACGCAGTGTGATAACGCCCAGCATGTCGGAAGATTTCTTCTTAACCGTCACACCGATTTGGTTTACTTCTTGTGGTAGAGACGACGTCGCCTGTGCCACCAAGTTGTTCACACGAACCTGCGCCATATCGCCATCTGCGCCCACTCTGAAGTAGATACGCAATGTGTATGAGCCATCGTTACCAATCACAGAAGACATGTAAATCATGTCTTCAACACCGTTGACTTTGGTTTCTATCGGTTGTGCTACCGTCTTTTTAACCACGTCCGCGTTTGCACCCGGATACATGGTGCTCACCGTAATTACCGTTGGAGAGATTTGAGGATACTCAGAAATTGGCAAGACTTTCAGGGCGATCATACCCATCAATGTCATCGCCAGTGAGATCACCAAAGCAAACTTCGGCCGGTGAATGAAAAATTTACTTAACATCAGTACTCACTCAGCCTTGTTCACTCTGTAATTCAACGTCTTTCACCGTTGCACCCGGACGCACTTTTTGTAGACCATTGACGATGACTTTTTCGTTAGCCGCCAAGCCAGTCAGCACAGCACGTTTCACACCGTAGGTCTGACCGAGTTCAACGTTACGACGTGACACCACGTGATCATCACCAACCACCATGACATAGTCACCCGCTTGGTCTTGCTGAACAGCCGCCGATGGGATAAGCAAACCATCAATGGTTTTGTTGCGCAGCTTGATGGTCAAGTTGCCATATTCACCCGGCATAAGCGCGTAAGTTGGATTATCGAATTGTGCTTCAGCTCGAATTGAGCCTGTTTCTAAATCGATCTTGTTGCCAACGGCGTAGATCTTGCCATCAAGTGGATACAATGAACCGTCTGAAAGCGTCAGTGTTAAATCAACATCCAGTTTGTCATCGTTACGATGAGCTACATCAATGGCACTTCTTACTCGACGGTAGAGCTTCTCATCCACATCAAAGCCAAAGCGAATTGGGTCGATTTGAGTGATCGAAACAAGAGGAACGAGTTGAATTTTCGAAATACGGTCACCCACTCGGAAGTTGCTGAAACCCACGCGGCCAGAGAAAGGAGCACGCACAGAGCTAAATTCAAGATCGAGCCTTGCTGAAACCAGCGTCGCTTTCGCCTCTTCTACCGAAGCAATCGCTGCGGCGTGCGCAGCAATGGCGTCATCGTATTGCTGCTCACTGATGCTTTTATCTTTGATGAGTTTCTTCACACGTTCTGCATCACGCGTAGTTTGAACGAGTTGTGCTTTTGCTTTTTGCAACGACGCTTTTGCATACGCCAGTGCCGCTTTGTAAGGACGGTCGTCGATTTCAAACAGCAATTGGCCTTTTTCGACCATATCGCCATCTTTAAAATGAATCGCGGTTAATTCGCCACCGACTCGAGGCATAATATCAACGTCATTTACCGCTTCAGTTCGACCTATAAAAGTATGATAAGGAGTGATTTTTGTTTCGGTTAGGGTAACGGTTTCAACAGAGGGTACTTGGGCGGTGTTCGTTGCGATATCGCCGGTTTTGCATCCTGATAATAATGCAGAAGATATAGCAATAGATACCAACGCAAATTTATATTTGGCTTTCATGATTAACCTACTTTATGTAGAAAGTGCCCTAGCCTAAACATTTAAATATATGGATAAACACACTTTCTATTCTGGAAATAAATGAGGAAGTTAGAATTGGTAGTTAAATTCGATACGGTGATCACCATCACCGAAATTAACGTGTTCATTCCAGTTTGCAAAGTAACGAATATTTGTGCGAGGGTTAATTTGGTAAGACAATGCAAATTCATGAGTTAAGATATTATCTTCACCAGTGTAATAAGTATCTTTATATTGACTAGACCCTGATAACGTATGCATATACATTGGATTATAGTTAATCCAGATTTTATCGGTTAACGCAATTTTTGAATACATACCAACAACGGTGAAAGTACCTGGAATTTCATAGCCTTTATCTTCTTTACTATCATCAAAATTATTCGCGATAGTAACACCTGCACCAGCTAAAGGAAAAAGTTGTAGCATTCCCAATTTAGGTAAAGCTTGAATGAAACTATAGGATGCATCTAATTTGTCATTCTCAACATCGTAGTTTACATCCAATTGACGGCCTAAACCCTTTGCGACTTCTACTTGAAAGTTTCGGAATCGAAAAGAATCAATGCTGTCATCTACATTACCATACAATATGTCATCATTGTCTCGAAAGCCAAGAAACTCACCGCCAATACCTTTCAATTCGATAACATTCTGAGCCATTGTTCCTGGTTGACTTGAATGGTAAGTTTGGCCGATTTTGATGTTCGCGCCTTTATCAGTAATACCAAAGCCCGCTTGGGTGTAAACCGCAAGTGGGTCAGACATATCTTGTAGTTCTTCGTCATTATTTGTCTGAGCATAAGCAGAAGACGCGAGTTGAAGGGCTGCTGCCATGATAACAACAGACGGTTTCACTAAATTCATAAAACTGTATCCATTTTAATG
>NZ_JAMQWD010000048.1:0-709 GCF_024744415.1 Vibrio sp. RM-41-2B
TCTTTCATTGAGTCCATCAAAACCCCTTGGGTGTTGTATGGTTAAGCCTCACGGGCAATTAGTACAGGTTAGCTCAACGCCTCACAACGCTTACACACCCTGCCTATCAACGTCGTAGTCTACGACAACCCTTTAGGATACTTAAAGTATCAGGGAGAACTCATCTCAAGGCTCGCTTCCCGCTTAGATGCTTTCAGCGGTTATCGATCCCGAACTTAGCTACCGGGCAATGCGTCTGGCGACACAACCCGAACACCAGAGGTTCGTCCACTCCGGTCCTCTCGTACTAGGAGCAGCCCCTTTCAATTCTCCAACGCCCACGGCAGATAGGGACCGAACTGTCTCACGACGTTCTAAACCCAGCTCGCGTACCACTTTAAATGGCGAACAGCCATACCCTTGGGACCGACTTCAGCCCCAGGATGTGATGAGCCGACATCGAGGTGCCAAACACCGCCGTCGATATGAACTCTTGGGCGGTATCAGCCTGTTATCCCCGGAGTACCTTTTATCCGTTGAGCGATGGCCCTTCCATTCAGAACCACCGGATCACTATGACCTGCTTTCGCACCTGCTCGAATTGTCATTCTCGCAGTCAAGCGGGCTTATGCCATTGCACTAACCTCACGATGTCCAACCGTGATTAGCCCACCTTCGTGCTCCTCCGTTACGCTTTGGGAGGAGACCGCCCCAGTCAAACTACCCACCA
>NZ_JAMQWD010000049.1:0-1662 GCF_024744415.1 Vibrio sp. RM-41-2B
TGTTAAGGTGTGAGCAACGCAATACCGATGCTGCCGCATACCACCTTAATCACTTAAACCAACGCACGGTGAAAATGCCACGCGTTGCGAATCACTCTTAAACAGTTTGTTAAATGCCATAACCAGACGCCAATATAAAAAGCCTCTACCTACTACATCGCAAATCTTTTAACCCTTTGTTTACAATGTATATTTTTGGTGATATGAATAGTTCTCATGCAATCGAGAGTAACAAAAATGAGCACTATTGATAAACAAACCAGAGCTAAAATTGAAGCTACAACAGAAAAGATGGCAGATGTATTTCTTCCGTATGAACTTACGGACCGCATCATTGAAGAAGTGATGAAGAATGGCAGAAAATCAAGAGAAGCTGTAATGTTAATGATACTCGAACACAGCAGTAAAGTAATAAAAACTACCGACAACGGAAGAAAAGAGCTTATCGAGGCTATAAAAAACAATAAAGTGTAAACTGTAGGATAAAGCACTCATACATAGCGCTTTATCCTCGTTTATTTAGGTATTTAACGCCCAATTAAGGGGTGAGCCACGCTACCACAACACTCAATTTGGACACCGTAATCACTAAACTTGACCCAAACCAAAAATGCCAAGCGTGGGGAATCCCTCTTAAATTGTTTGTTATGTGAATTTTTCACACACCCAAAAGAGGCAGATTTTTACGCTGATGATAGGTTAAAGCTAACTCTAGACAGGACTTGATGGCCGTTTCTGGTATCGGTTTCGATAAGGACAGAACAATTGCTCTATTTCCCTGAAACACCAGTTCTTCACCATACAATTCCCGGAATGTATCGACGAGCTTGGTTTGGCAATTAAAGAAAAGGTAATAATTGTTAGGAGACTTGAGTTTCCAGTCCATTCTTAACGGACTACCCGTTTTTACACTGTAGCTTGGCTCATCCCATTTTAGAGTTTCATCGACTTCACCCAGTTCCAACTCAGATGCGACTTGAAAGACTAAATTTCGCAGCTCTTCTAACCTAACACGAGCATTTTCCGGATACTCATCGAACCGATCTTTGACTACCTTGTCCATTGGAATCTCCTATTCACATAACGCCGCATTAAGGTGTGAGCGACGCTTGGCTATACTTGAGCGAAGCGAAACTGCCAAGCGTTGCGAATCACTCTTAAATGCTTTGTTATGTGAATTTACACAGCGCACAAATGATTTAAAGGAGCCCATGCCAACTCTTTCGGGCTACCTAATTTACTACTCCAGATCCAGCCGTTTAATTCATGTTCTTTTACTAGAATTTCACCGATAGCCAAACGATGCTCCTTGGCAAAATAATCCTCAAGTGCAGTTACCTCGCCATTGTCGATAGCTAGTATTTGTTTAGGAACCCAGCCTTCTTTATTTTCCCCTCGGCAGAAAATCCAGTTTGCCCAGTCACCTTCTGGATTAGACTCCTCTACAAACTGCAATTTTTCGCCTAGAACTATTCGAATAGGCGATTCTGGAGCATCTTGATATTCTTTAACGACTTTGTATTCCATAGCTTATTCCACTCTGTTCACATAACGCCCTGTTAAGGTGTGAGCAACGCAATACTGAAGCTCCCGCATACCACCTTAATCACTAAAACCAACGCATAGTGAAAATGCCACGCGTTGCGAATCACTCTTGAACAG